>JAVEVH010000022.1:0-11157 GCA_034005145.1 Candidatus Dojkabacteria bacterium
AGATTTTAAGAGAGTTAAGTAATATTGGAATTAAAGAAGAGAATTTACTTTCTGTATACCTATTTGGTTCTAATTATTGGGGTTATGCTAATGAAAAAAGTGATATTGACCTATATGTGATAGTCAAGAAAGAAATTGGTATAAAACAGTTAGATTTAGAGAGAATATCATTTAGATATATTTGTACATTAGAAGAAACAGAAGAAGCAATATTGAAAGGCTCTTGGGCTAGGTTCTATGTATTGAAGTTTGCATCAAGATTGTTAATAGGGAAGAAAGTTACATTACCTGATTATCCAAAAGAAAAAGCTATTGCCTACATTGATGGTAAAAGAGAGGATGTAGAAAAAATATTACAATCTCCCCTAAAGTGGGGATATATAACATTAATGGTACGTGTATTTTTAATAAATTATCTCTTTTTTAATATTAATTCTTTCAATCTTAAATCGTATGAAGAGTGTAATATACTAAACGAAAAGGAGAAAGAATTTATCAGTATTTTATATGACAAGTTGTTTAATCATAAAGAAATAGAGAGAGAAGATAAGGAAAAGATTGTTGAAATAATAGAGAATCTAGAGAGACATATTAGAAAGAATCTTTCATAGAAGAAAACTCCGCGAGTAGGACTCGAACCTACAACCAAACGGTTAACAGCCGTTCGCTCTACCATTGAGCTATCGCGGAATAACAGAATTATTATATATATATACTCCTATTTCTGCAACAATTCTTTTCTCTTATTTAACATATCTATTAAATATTTAGAACTCTCTACTGTCTTAGGTAGGTATGTTACTTTAACTAATCTATTGTAATCTGGTATTACCATATCTTCTGTACTCTTCTTTTTATCTTTCTCATTTCTAATAGTTAATCCTATGACTTTGGAATTAATTGAATTTAATACCTTTTCATCTGTCATATCTAAATCCCATATATTGTAAGTATCATCACTCTCTATTAAGGAAATACTATTTTGTGAACAGAAGACTCTTTCTTTAAAACTGTTTTCTCTATTCTTACCAGATAACTCTACTAATATTTTTGTATTTTGATTAACTTGTTTTTCAACAAATTGATCAGGATATTCATCTAAGAGTTGGTCAGGGGAAGCTATTGCTAAATATTCATCAGGGTTATTTAAGAATGTTGTTTCAATCTTATCCATACTTAATTAGAGATAGAAATTAATATTAATATGATATACCAATATTTTATTCTAATCTACCCAATCTCTCATCTAGAATACATTTTAATATCTCTGAAGCTCTCTTTTGAGAATAGGGGAGTATTCTTAAAAAGTATGTTTCATTATCAGATCTAAATTCTCTTACGAGATTTTTAATATCATCTGTACTGTTATTCTGTCCTACTATTTTATCTAATCTAGTTAAAAATCTTTTGTCTTCATCACTATTTAAATCAACCTCCCATATATGTTCTTTATCTAAAGAAGCTACTCCTACAACCCCAGAGGGGGTTATAATAAATCTAAATACATCTGGTTCATCACTTGTTGGTATTTCTAAATAGAATGTAGTATTGTCAAGATTCTCCTCCACAAAGAGTTCGTTATATCGTTCTAAGATATCTTCCTTACTATCAAATAAATCAGAATGTATACTGTTATCTGTTCTATCCATATGTATTTAGTATTAAGTTATAGGACCATTGTATATACAAAATATCCCAATGTAAAGTTTTAGATTTTAGAAGGAATAGGGTAGAATAGAGTATATATAAATTTATATATTTCCCCATTATGACCTCAAAAGATATACAGATTACATTTGTTGGTATGGAACCAACTAAAGCATTAAAGAAATATGTTGTTGAAAAAATTGGTAAGTATGAACACCTATGGAAAGAGGCTACAAGTATGGATGTATTTTTAAAAGAGTATGTGAATAGTAGGGGTGTTAAGAATGATTTTAGAGTAGATATAACTGCTAAATTACCAAATAGTGCAGTAAGAGTAGAAGTAAGCGGAGAGAATATGTATGCAAATATAGATGAGGCATCAGATACGCTAGCTAGAAGATTAAAAAGGTATTTAGAAAGAAAAACATATTGGGAAGGAGCTACACCATGGAGAGTATTAGAAGCAGATGCACAGCTTAAGAGTATTGATGGGGAATTACATGATACATATGATGATTATGTACCAACTATTGCAGTAAGAAAAAAGATAGAGGATATGAGTCCTTTAGAGGAGGGTGAAGCTATAGAGAGGATGGAGTTACTAGGATATGATCAATTACTTTTTAGAAACAAGAGTACAGGAAAGATATCAATGCTTTATAAAAGGGTACAGGGTGGATACGGTCTAGTAGAGCCAGCCGAAACAGAAATTTAAATAGGTGATATTAAAGAAAAAAGGAGGTCTAAGACCTCCTTTTCTTATTCCTTTCTAATAACCTATTCCTCTACTACCTCTTCCTCATTACTATTTGCATCACCTAAGAGATTTGTAACTATATTAATAGTTGCACTCAATACTCCATACTTAGGTTTGTTTACAGAATTGTCCTGTATCTTGTACTCAGAGTAAAGAGATTCTAACCATGCATACTGTGCATTTGAAACCTCTTGCTGAATATATACATCCTTTACTTCTTCTTTGTATAACTCATAGTCTAATTTCTCTCCCTCTTCTAATTCTGCTGTCTCATTTGGAAATATTGCAGCACTATACTGTTCAAAAAATGCTTTTACATCATCATCTGTATACTCTAATGTTGGCTCTAGAAGTTTTGTAGAAATTAAATCTAACTCTATTTGAGAAAGTAATTCCTCCTCAGTAATATTGTTAGCTATTAATGCTTGTAAGTATGCTTCCTCTCCACCTACACTTGATACAATCTCATCTAATCTAGTTTGTATTTCCTCTTCGGTTACCTCTACATCTGCCTTTTTAGCCTCTAATTTAATCAACTCCTCATCAATTAACTGCTGTGCTACTGATTGTCCATACTGCTTTTCTAATCTCTCATGGTATACACTTTTAGGTATTCTTGTACCATCTACTACAGCTACACTATATCCATTATTTAGATATTGAAAGAAGAGATCTATTAAAATGAAAGCGAATACTGCTACTAATACCATTAAAAAGATCTTAAATCCTTTTGATGTACCTAATTTCTTAAAGTTAGGTTTACCAACCTTAAACTTAATTTTATCTAATTTAATTTGGGGCTTTTTTATTGTAAGAGTTTTTTTAGGGGCACTTGTTGTTTTCTCTTTTTTCTTGACTTTTATTTTTGCCATTTGGCTATATTTGATAAATTAAAAATAAACTTATAGTTAAAGCTTAGGAAAGTCTATCAGAAAGTTTATAATTTAGCAAAAATATTATCTAATGTGTAAATAGAAGGATTTGTATCCATCATCGTGAACAACTAGAGCATATTTTCCACCCCATTTTGATTCTATACCATAATATACTCGTCCTGAGGCAATTGCTTTAATTGCTGCTCCTTCTCCAGTTAAGTATGCGAGATTCCAGTCTGCAACGGGTGGTTGACTCTTGTTAGAACAGTAACTATATCCATATCTTCTACAATTTAAAATATTATCAACTACACTACAAAGACCGTATGGAACTGTATATCTTTCTCGATTTTGATTACCATCTCTGAAACTTACCATATCTATTGCTTGATGACCAGAACGATAATCTTGTGTACGGTAAGCACTACGCATGGGAGTAAAATATTTATTACTGAGAATATATCCACCACTATATGTTAGGAAAGAAGGGATAGGGTCAACTTTTACTCCACTTGGAGTACGAAGATCAAAGTGCAAATGAGAACCAAAGGAACAGCCTGTATGCCCTTGATACCCAATAATAGTTTGTCCACCAATAACTCTAGATCCATCTCCAAGTAAACCTTGGTTAAACAGTTGGATAACGAGATCAGAGATTTGTTCATCAATTCCTGCTATCGCAGAAGTCGCCTCAGCTAACTGCTTCTTATACTCTGCCTCTCTTTGTAAAGACTCAGCTAGTAACCTGTCTTTCTCTACTCTCTGTTGATCTAAGATTTTCTTCTCTTCCAGTAGCTTTACTTTCTCTTCCTCTATTTCATTCCTTTTTATTTGTAACTCTGCTTTCTGAGAAGCAAGAACTAATTCCTCATCTTCAAGTAATTGTGATTTATCACTAAACTCTATTAAAGAGTTCCTATCTTTAATTCTAGTCTCTATTAAATACTTAGTCTTTCTTAGTACCTCATCAAAGTTTTTAACATCCATAAATAGCTCGAAGGTACCTACAAATGAATATTTGTATGACTCTGTAACTCTCTGATTTACTGTCTCTTTTAAAATATTAATCTCTTGAGTAAGAAGACTAAGATCATCTTCCTTTTCCTGTATCTCTTTAGTAAGTAAACTAATCTCTATATCTTGTGCAGTAATCTCCATATGGAGGGTTTTAATAACGTCTTCATTTTGGGATATCTGTGTAGTTAGATATGAGAGTTTTTCTTTAAGAGAAAGCTGTTGGTAATCTTCATCCTTTAATCTTTTTTCTAAACTACCCTGACTACTCTCTAATTTCTGTAATTCTTTCTGTAAACAGAGATATCTCTCCTGTATAGGCATACTCTCTGGACATGCTTCAGCAGCGTTAATATCACTCTTAAAAGGGGAGAGAAAAGAAATGAGTGTAATCACTCCTATTGTTACTAATACTAATATTTTTTTCATCTATTCATCTCTTAAATATTTTCTAACTGCACTTAGACTACTAAAGAATCCAAAAAGAGAACCTACTATTAAGTGTAACAAGACAAAGATTAAAATGAAAGTAATATCTATTTGAGCAAGGAATGGTAATTTAACATCTAGTAGGAATTGTTCTACCCAGAAAGAGAAATCAGTACCCTTACTGTAACCTATTAATGTATACCAAGGTACTATTATTAGTAGAGAAGATATTAATCCACCTAAAAAGCCATACAGGGTACCCTCTAAAAGGAATGGTGTTCGTATGAATTTATCAGGACTACCTACTAAGTGCATAATTTGTATCTCTTCTTGATGTAGTTTTATATTAAATCCAATGGTTACCCTTATTAATGATACTGTAACCAATCCCATTGCAGTTATTAATATTGCAGATCCTACCTTAACAATCCTAGAGAGAGTTCTCATATTATCTACAACATCTTTAAAATACATCACCTCATCTACAGAGGCATTTGTTTCTTTAGCCTTATTAATATTATCAATGACCTGAAGTAGGGAATCTATATTTTTAGCTCTAATTTCTAAGCTAGCGGGTAAGGAGTCTGCGGTTACTGTAGATATTAAATCTGGATTATCAGCAAAATCTTCTCTATATATCTCTAGTGCATCATCTTGTGATACATACTCAATCTGTTCTACTAATTCTTTATTATTTATTACATCTCTAAAAGCAAATATCTCTTCTTCTGTAGTTGCTTTCTTAAAGAAAACAATAACTTGGGCTTTCTGCTCGTAGTAATCTGTAGATTTTTGTATAAGGATGGATGCAGATACAAACACAGATGAGAGTGTAAATACTATTGTAGAAACTAATATGGTAGATAGTGTTAACCACTTATTTCTTTTAATATTCTTTTTAGTAACAGAAAATACTCTTGTAGTATTCATTATGATTTTTTACTTAAATATTTTTTAACAAAGGATGATAATTCTTTATTCTCTTTCTTACTTAGTTGCATATTCTTAAGATCACCTTCTGTAATATTTAGAAGTATTTCAGGCTCTGTAATAGCGAATTTCTTAAATTTCTCCTTAATGGATTTACTAAGAGAGTTAAACTCAGAAGAGAGTACAAACTCTTTTTTCTCTGCTTTAACATCCTTCTCCTCTTCTTTTTTGATAACCTCTTTTTTAGGTTCCTCTTTATTTTTACTTTCGTTAACTTCTACTTTATTACTTACAAGATTATTAATATCTACATCCTTAGGGTGTGTATCTGAATTAAGTCTTCCATCTTTTATATTAATGGTTCTATTTTTAGTATCGTTAATTAAATTAAAGTCATGAGATATTACCATTACGGTAGTACCATTCTTATTTATTGTATTTAATATCTCTAATATCTGTTTAGCATTATCAGAATCTAAGTTACCTGTCGGTTCGTCTGCAATAAAGAGGTCCGGTTTATTAGCAAGTGCTCTAGCTATCGCACCTCTTTGCTGTTCACCACCAGATAATTCTTGAGGAAAGAGATTTTTTCTATCACGAAGACCTACTAAATCTAGTAAATAGTCAGTACTATCTTTAATCTCTTTCTTACTCTTATCTAATATCTCTAAGGCAAACTCAATATTTTCTTCTAAAGTCTTTGTATTAAGTAATTTAATATCTTGAAATACTACTCCTAACTTCTGTCTATATGCTGGAAGTAATCTTCTATTAAGTTTAGGAACCTCTATTTCATTGAAAAATATACTTCCAGAAGTAGGTATCTCTTCTCTAATAAGTAATCTCATTATGGTTGATTTACCAGCACCTGAAGGACCAACAACATAGCAGAATTCTCCTTGATCTATTCTAAAGGTTACGTCTTCTAATGCTATGATATTCTCTTTATATTTTTTAGTTACGGTATTGAATATTACCATGGACAGTATTTTGCAGTTTAAGTTACCGTATATATTACTGTATTCTTAACTGAGCTTCAAGAAGCTCATCTAAGTTACCATCTAAAACACTTTCTGGGTTACTTAGCTCTATTCCTGTTCTTAAATCTTTTACTAATTTATATGGATGTAGTATGTAGTTTCTTATCTGATTACCCCATCCTGCTACTTTATAATCTCCCTTAATGTCAGTTATCTCTTTTATACGATTCTCTTCTAATATTTTCCAAAGCTTTCCTTTAAGTATCTGCATAGCTTTCTGTCTATTCTGTAACTGACTTCTCTCCTGTGAGCAGTGTACAGTAATGCCTGTTGGTATATGAGTTATCTGTACTGCAGAGGATGTTTTGTTTACATTCTGCCCACCTGGTCCACCTGACTTAGTTGCTTTAAACTCTATATCTGCTTCCGGTATCTCTATATCTTTCTCTAAATCATCTAGTATGGGAATTACTTCTACACCTGCAAAGGATGTTTGTCTAAGATTTTGAGAATTGAAAGGAGAGAGTCTAATTAATCTGTGTGTCCCATGTTCTCTTTTTAATATACCGTATGCATACTTACCATATATATCTAATGTAACAGTAGATATACCTACCTCCTGGCCTTTGAGGATATTAGTTACGGTATATTTCCAACCCTTTTTCTCTATATACATTGTATACATTCTAAACAGCATCTCTGCCCAATCATTAGCTTCTGTACCTCCTTGACCTGAGTGTATGGACATAGTGGCACTACAGCTATCATATTTGCCAGAGAGAAACTTAAGTGATTCAAATTGAGATATCTCCTTTTCTAATCTCTCATACTCTTGAGTAAGCAATTCTTCATCTCCTTTATCATTCTCTTCTACCAAAGAGAGTAGGGAGTTAATATCTTGAGTAAGTTTGGATATATCGTTAATCTCTTGGGTTATATCAGCTATCTGGGTAAGAACATCTTGTGCATGCTTATTATCTTCCCAAAGATTTTCTTTTCTACTCTCTTGCTCTAGTGATTTGAGTATACCTTTTTTAGAATCTATGTCTAAAGATTGGGCTATATCACTTACTTTTTGAGAAAGTTCTTCTACCTCTCTTTTACTAATTGAGTTCATTCTTGTATATTATACTAATTCTATTTTAAAAAACAGATATATTATGTTTGGGTTATTTAATAAAAAGGATAGTGGAAAGATAAAGGGGAAGTTAGAAGAAAAGGCATCAAACTTTTCCGTACTACTCATATTAGATGGATTTGGAGTACATCCTGATCCTGAAGGTAACGCAGTATTAGGTGCTAATACTCCATTTTTGGATACTGCTTGGACATTTGGTAAATCAACACTTATTAACGCTTCAGGTACCTATGTAGGATTACCCTCAGAAGAGGCAGGAAACTCTGAGGTAGGTCATCTTAACTTGGGTGCAGGACAGGTTGTATACCAAACCTTACCTATGATTAATGATGCGATATCTACTCATGAATTGGATAGTAACCCAACCTTAAAAGAAGCAATAGAGGAAGTTAAAAGAAGAGGTTCTAACTTACATCTAAGTGGTGTGTTAAGTGCTGCTGGTGTACACGGTCATATTAAACATCTTTTTTCATTAATGGAGCTTTGTAAGGCTCATGGTATTAATCCATATATCCATATTATGTTAGATGGAAGAGATACGCCTGCTAAGGATGGTTTTTTGTACTTAAACAAATTAAATGAAAAGATTAAAGAGTTAGGGATTGGAAAGATTGCTTCTATGCAAGGGAGATTTTACGGTATGGATAGGGATAATAGGTGGGAGAGAATTAAGCTAGCATATGATGCTATGGTTGGTATATCTAAAGAAACATTCCAAGATCCTGTTGTAGCATTACAATCTGCATACGCTCGAAATGAAACAGATCAATTCTTTGTTCCTAGAACTAGAGTAGATGCTACTGGTAAACCAGTAGGCCCAATTAGAACAAATGATATTTTAATACTTTGGAATTTTAGAGAGGATCGTGCTAGGCAATTAAGTAAAGCTTTTATTATCAAAGAGTTTGATAATTTTGTAAGAAGAGATTACCCAGAGAATCTATATCTAGTTACTATGACTGGATATGAGGAAAATATCCCTGCTCACGTTATCTTCCCTCCTAAAAAGATTAAGAAATCCTTAGCTTCATATGTTGCTGAGAATGGTTTTAATCAATTACATATCTCTGAGACTGAAAAGAATATGCATGTTACATATTTCTTTAATGGAGGTATTGAGGCTCCTAATCCTGGGGAGGATTTCTTTAACATTCCATCTCCTAAGGTAGATAACTATGCAACTATTCCAGAGATGAGTTCTAAGATAATTAGGGATGAGGTAGTAAAAAGAATTAAGGCAATGAAACAGTACAATTACAAATTTATAGTAATCAACTTAGCTAACCCTGATATGTTAGGTCATACAGGTGATTACAAAGCAACCGTTAAGGGTAATGAGATAGTGGATGGAATTGCTGCGGATATCACTAAGGCTACACTAGCTATGGGAGGTTCCATACTTATTACTGCAGACCATGGTAATTGTGAGACTATGATTAATAGGGTGACTAAAGAGGTAGATATTGCACATACTAATAACCCAGTACCACTAATTATACTTTCTGATATTAAGGATATTACTGCTGTCTCTGGTAAAAATATAGCTAAGGTCGGAACTGGTCCTAATGCAACAACTACAGGGTTACTAGCAGATGTTGGCCCTACATGTTTAGGTTTAGTAGGTTTAGATGTACCTGATAGTATGACAGGTGTAGATCTAAGGAGTGTAATCTAGAGTAACAGAAGTATTAATACAAATATTCCTAATACTATTCTATATACTCCAAAGAGTGTTAACCATTTCTCTTTACTAAATCTTTTGAGAAGAGAAAGAGAGAGGAATGTAAATATCCCCGCTATTATTATCCCTAATATGCCAGTACCATTCAATATCCTCTGGGGATACTCTTTATATATAGAGTAGATAGGTGCTGCTAAGAGTAATGGTAATCCAAGTAAGAAGGAGTACTGTATAGCGGTATACTTGTTTAATCCAGAGAGAATACCCACTATTGTAGATATCCCTGATCTAGACCCTCCAGGTATTAATGCAAATATCTGTCCTACACCCATTAGTAATGATTGTTTCCATGTTACACTCTTTAAATCTTGTTCCTCTACTTTCTTACTCCTTTCTACAAGTATCATTACAATACCCCAACCTATTAACGATATCGCTATTATTAAATTCCCTCTAAGTCTTTCCTCTATAACGGATTCAAAAAGTAATCCCACTATCCCAGCAGGTATAGTAGAGATTAATATCTTACTGTAAAAGGAGAGGTTCTCCTTTTTGAATATATCCTTAAAAAGTATATTCCAGAAGTGTAGTATTAAAGCAATTGTAGTACCCAAATGTAATACAGAGAGTAGGTATGTATCCATTTTTATATCTAATAACTGTGCAGTTAAGATTAGATGTGCACTACTAGATATGGGTAGTAACTCTGTAACACCTTGTTCAATTCCCAGTATTAATACTTTAAGTAATTCCATATTTTTTGTATGCTAGATTATATACTTGTGATATATTCTACTTATATGAATATGAAAAAGAAAGGGCTAATATTTTTACTATCTCTAATTATTACACTCTCTATACCTAAGGTATATGCAGCTGATGCTACTTTTTCATTCTATCCAAGTAGTGGAATAGTGGAAGATGTGAAGGAAGGGTTTACAGTAGATATTCTCATTAATTCAGGTGGATATGAACTTAGTAAAGCAAGAGCTACTATTAAATTTGATCCATCCGTTGTACAGCTTAGCAAAGCTATGAAGAATAACTCTCTTTTTGAGGAATGGCCGTTAGAACAGAGCACTACAGACAACAGTAGAGGGGTTGTAATGCTTACAGGTATAACTTCTTCAGATGGTTTAATTCCATATTACAAAACAGGTACCTCCTCAGATGTGTTTGCTAGATTAGAATTTTATATTGTAGATGAAGATAGCAGTGAAGTAGTTTTAAGTTTTGAATATTCTGGTGAAGACGAACTATTTAAATCTGTATTAATATCTTCGGGTAAAGATACTCAGAATGTATTACTTTCACAACCTTCTTCTGTTACATTTGAAATAGATAAAGATTTAGTACCTAGCACTGCTATAGATATGAATACCTTAGGTATTGGTATAGGTGTATTACTGATACTCGTTGGTGGTTTTGTACGAGGTAGTAGTGTGAATTTCTCTAAACAGAGGAGAGGTACAGTTGTTTTAGAGAATTAATATACTCCTGTTATTGATTACAACTGTGATATTTGATATCATTTTTAAGCACTTTAATATGCCGAGATAGCTCAGCTGGTAGAGCATCTGTCTGAAGAACAGGGGGTCCCCAGTTCAAATCTGGGTCTCGGCACCATGCGAGAGTAGTTCAGTTGGCTAGAACGACACATTGCCAATGTGTAGGTCGCGGGTTCGAACCCCGTCTCTCGCTCCATT
>JAVEVH010000023.1:0-3711 GCA_034005145.1 Candidatus Dojkabacteria bacterium
CTGCCTCACTACCCTGTATAGGCATATTAATAGCTTCTCTAGCTGCTGCAGATCTTAATCTTCTGTTTTTAGACCTAATACCCGCTATATTTCTTGTAGTACCAAACATAGTTTGTACATATCCTCTTTCAAATGCTTCATACTCTGTTTTTCTCATATATTCCTCTACTCCATTGTAATTTTCAAAATATGCAGATATATACTTAGCTGCAGTATCTCTATCTATACCTAACAAAGAGGAAAGACCAAATGAGGTCTGGCCAAATATCATTCCAAAGTTAACAGTCTTACCTAAACTCCTCTCCTTATGTGTTATATCAACAATCTTTTTATTAAGTACCCTAGCAGCAGTAGCTGAGTGTACATCAATACCGTTAACGAAATCTTGAATTAAAAGTTTGTCATTTGAGATATCAGCCATTATCCTTAGCTCCATTTGAGAGTAATCCATACCTAAGAGTTTAAAGCCCTTTCTTGCTACAAAACACTCTCTTACTCTCATAGCCCATGCTCCATCAAGAGGTAAATTCTGAAGATTAGGATTAACAGAAGAGAATCTACCAGAGGTTGTACCTGTTTGCTTAAAATCCGTATGAATGCTGTATATACCTTCTTTTTCAGTACAGTTCTGATACAAGGGTTCAACATATGTACTCAATATTTTTGTCATTTCCCTAAAGTAAAGAAGGTGTTCAACTATTGGGTGCAATCCTAACATACTATCCAATACTGACTCCCTTGTACTACCCTTTGACTTGTTTGGAAGATCTAATTCTCTAAACAAAACATCTGAGAGCTGTTTAGGAGAGTTAATATTGAATTCATGACCTACAATACTGTAAATTTCTTTTGTTAACTTACTAATCTCCCCCTCTATATCCTCCCTTAGTACCCCTAACTTATCTCTATCTAGCCTAATACCCCTCTCTTCCATCTTTGAAAGAATTACAGATATTGGTAACTCTATATCCGTTAATACCGTATTAAGATGGTTCTCTTTAACCTTTAGGAAGCTCTCAATACTCTTTTTTGTATATTCATTTAGCTCTAAGTTATTAATTTTTTCCTTTTGAGCTAAATATGTATCATCCAAAACATCTAATATATTAGGTAAATCCGATGGAGAGAGTTTCTCATTGAGTATTTTAGTAGAGTATTCAAAAGCAAAATCCTTAATACTTACATTCCTTCGCTCAGAGTGTAAAAGGTGCTCTGCAAGGTGTATATCGTAATATTTAGATACTTCATCTATATGAATACTGTTTGAAAGGGTCACTAGTTCTTCAAAATTGTAAAATACAATATCTTTCTCTTTTACATATTTAAATATATCGATTACTTCACTTAGTATATCTGTTTGTTCATTCTTTTCATTAAGACCTCTAATACACAAAAATGGATTCTCAAGAGAGGATTCAGAGTTATTTATATATGCTATTCTTAGATTTTTACTACTTTTACAAAGATCTTCCACTTCACTCTCTTTAGACCATATATATTCTTTTTCTTCTTTACCAAACATATCTAATTGAGATGTATTAGAAGGTAATATCTCTTTACCAAAGATTTCATCTAATCTACCCATTAATGACTTAAAGGAGTATTTTTTGAATGTAGAGTCTAAGACCCTTCTATCTAAATTCTTTAATATACACTCTGTAAGATGTATATCCATATCTACATCCTTATCAATTGTAGCTAATTGCCTACTAAACTCTGCTTGCTCTATACCTTCTGCTATTAAAGTTTTAAATCTACCCTGAACTTCATTAATATTCTTGTATATATCATTTAATGTGCCATACTTTTGAAGCAATTCAAGCGCAGTCTTATCTCCTACTCCCTTTATTCCAGGTATATTATCCGAGGCATCTCCTACTAAAGCTTTGTAATCTACTACTTGCTCTGGAGAGTAACCATATTTCCCTATGGTTTTCTCTCTGTCATATACCACTATATTTTTAAAATTCCCATTAGGTAAACAAACAAATACATTTGGAGTAATTAACTGAAGTAAATCTCTATCACCACTTAATATATACATATCAATATTATCCCTACTCCATCTACCCTCAGATACATATTTAGAAGCTGTACCTAAGATATCATCAGCCTCAAATCCCTCTCTTTTAATTACGGGGATATTAAATGCTTTAAGAACCTCTTCTACCAATGGGAACTGATCTACTAAAGACATGTCTACTGGTTTCCTAGTCGCTTTATATTCGGTATACATCTCATGTCTAAAGGTCGGAGCATGAGTATCCATAGCGCAAAATACATACTTTGGTCCGAATATCTTTAAGGCTTCAAGTAACATGACCGTAAAGCCGTATACAGCATTTACTTGTAAACCCTCTGCTGTTTGTAATGTAGATGGATATGCATGAAATGCCCTATGTATTATGGCATTCGCATCTATGGCGAGGAAAACTTCTTTGTTAGAATTCTTTATCATACTCCCATATTTTACTAGAGAGAGTTAATAACTACAATCTATTAGGCAAACAAAGAATCAAACTCATCTTTGGAAACTACCTCTTGTTCAAGTAGTAATTTTACTAACTTCTCTACAGACTCTTTATTTTCAGAAAGTACTTTTTTAGCATCTCTATATGCACTATCTATTAAATTCTTTACCTCTGAATCTATCATCTCTGCATATTTCTCACTGTATTCTCTACCACCGCCATATGAATATCCTAAATGCTTGGTCTCTTCCATATCACCATATTTAACCATACCTAGCTTATCGGACATACCGTATTGAGTTATCATCTCTCTTGCAACAGCAGTAGCATGCTCTATATCAGCAGACGCTCCAGTTGTAATCCTACCTATGAAGACATCCTCAGAGGCCCTACCACCTACAGCAGACTTTAAATTAGCAAGCATCTCATCTTTGTATAAATGCTTCTTATCATCCTCTGGAAGGTATACTGTAACACCGCCAGACATACCTCTAGGAATTATTGATACCTGTTCTACAGGTGTAGCATACTTAGTAAACTTAGCCACTATTGCATGCCCTGCTTCGTGATATGCAGTTACCTTTAAATCTTCTTCTGTAGTAGCTCCTTTCTTCTTTCTCCCTAACTTAACCTTAAGATATGCTTCTAATAGGTCACTTTGATCTAATTTCTTCTTACCATCTTTAACAGCCATTATTGCAGCCTCATTTAAAAGATTCTCTAAATCAGCACCAGAGTACCCTATTGTCTTTTTAGCAATTAAATCTAAATCTACACCCTCTTCAAACTTTTTGTTTTTAGCATGCACTTTGATAATTTCCTTTCTACCTTGGAAATCTGGCATATGAACAACAACTGTTCTATCAAACCTACCTGGTCTTAAAATTGCAGGATCTAATACATCTGGCCTATTTGTAGCAGCCAAAATTATTACATTCTCCCTATCTTCTAAACCATCCATTTCTACAAGTATCTGATTAAGAGTTTGCTCTCCAGCACCAGAGTGAAGTACAGTACCTCTCTTTTTAGCAACAGCATCGATTTCATCGATAAAGATGATACATGGAGCTGCCTTTCTTGCTTTGTTAAACAAATCTCTAACTCTAGAAGCTCCTGCACCAACCAACATCTCTTCAAATTCAGAACCAGAGGTATGAAAGAATGGAACACCTGCTTCCCCTGCTACAGCTCTAGCAAGTAAGGTCTTACCTGTACCTGGAGCACCAGCAAGTAGTACACC
>JAVEVH010000023.1:3811-10937 GCA_034005145.1 Candidatus Dojkabacteria bacterium
GGTAATTTCTTCCTCCTTGGTCTTATTCTTATTATATTGCTTGCTCCGTTCTTCTCTTTACTGTTCTTCTCCATATTTGTTCCTTTAGAAATGAAATTGGTAGTGGGAGGTGGGATCGAACCACCGACCTTGGGTTTATGAATCCCATGCTCTAACCAACTGAGCTATCCCACCGGATATCTGTAATTATATCAAAAATATTAATTCCTGTACTATTAATTGGCTTTTCCTGAGTAAGCTCCTGTCTCGGTATTAATCTTAAGCTTGTCACCCTTTCTTACAAAAAGAGGTACATGTAACCTATATCCTGTCTCTACTGTAACTAATTTAGTAGCTGAGTTAGCAGTATTACCCTTAACAGCCTCATCTGATTCTGTTACTTCTAAAACAACAGATGGACTCTCTTTAATAGTGAGAACCTTACCTTCGTGTACTAATATGAGGATCTTATCCCCTTCTTTAAGGAAATTAAGATACTCCCCTATTACCTCTCTAGAGATATTTATACTCTCATATGAGAGCATATCCATAAAGTAGACAGATGTCTCATCACTGTAGAGATACTGGACTTCTTTAGTCTCAGGATTAACATACTCTACCTTAGTACCTGATTTAACAGTTTTACTAAGTACTTGCCCATTATCTAATGCTTTAAGTTTCATTATGATTAAACCACCCTGCCTTCCCTGGGTTTTTAACATACGGTCTTGAAGAAAGAATATCCTATTCTCATCCCTTATATACATTCCTTTTACTGGTTGATCTGTTAATGGCATAGATATGTTCTAAAAATATTTTAACAGCTGGAATTTTACCATACAAAAGGGTCAAATGAGAAGTGAAATGGTTGCGGGGGTTGGATTCGAACCAACGACCTTCAGGTTATGAGCCTGACGAGCTGCCACTGCTCTACCCCGCGATAGCAACAAGAGTGATTATACGCTAAAAGGGCCTCTATTTCAAATTCCTAAAACTAAGAAATCAATCCAATCATCTATACTATTACCTTGCTCATATATCTCTTCTTTGGGAGGATTCACTATCTCCTCTACTCTCTCTTTAGCCGTATCTAGGGCACTTTGAGGTATTACAAATACTACTTCATTCTTACCTCCGAAGTTTAATCTGTCCCTTGCCTCTTTCTCTAAATATTTATCTGTAGACATCTCTTTTATACCAATGGAAAGGGCTAAGTTAGTAACCCTTAAATCTTCTACCTCTTGCTCAGCTTGCTTTAATATCTCTAACTTCTGTACTGTTAACTTAACAGAGTTATACACTGAAAAGAGAAGTATAGAGGATATTCCTATGGCAAAAATCTTAAAAAGCCAGTTATTAGATATCTCTGAAAGCTCTAATCCGTTATTACTCTCTACTACTCTAGATTTATTTTTTATATTTATTCTTCTCTCCATACAAAAATATTATCAGAACGAGAGTAAGCAATCAAAGGTCTGTCCTAGCTCTGGCCCCAGGCTTTACCTTCCCCACGAGCTATTCGAAACATTCTTGGGCTGTTTTGGGTTGGGACAGATAGCGAAAAAGGTTGGTAAAATGTACAAAGGTATTGTAACAGTGAGGTTTTTAGGGGACAGATGTGGGACAGACCTCTTTTCAAATTTTTATTATTGATATTCTCTACGGGGTGATGTTATAATCTCATAGTTTATATACTAGGCTATATTAAATTGTTTCTTTTATAGAAATTGGAAAGAATAACAAATCCGGAATATGCGAAATACCAGAATACTTTCACACAAGAATTAAGGAGTAAAGGCAGGTCTGAGGCTACTGTCATAGCATACGCAAAGGATATAGAGCAGCTCTTAAACTTCTTTTCAGGTAAAGGGGTTATGAAAATACAGGATACTTCAATTACCGATTTAGAGGGATATAAGAAACATCTACAGGACAACAATTACACACCTAAGAGTATTTCAAGAAAGATAAATAGTACAAGAACCTTCTATAGATTTATGCTGGAGAATTCCATAATCACAGATAACCCAGCTGAGAAGTTAGCACATCCTAAATTTGAAACTAAACCTCCAAGAGTACTTTCAGAGATGGAGTATAGAGCTCTTAGAGATGTTAGTAGAGTAGATATTAGACTCTACTCTATTGTAGAGGTCTTGTTACAAACAGGTATTAGAATTGGAGAATTAGCAGCACTTTCAATAGATGATGTAAGAAGTAGTAAAGATGGAATAGATTTCCTCTACATTAAAGCTTCAGGTAGCCACCCATCTAGAAAAGTACCTATTAATAAATCGGCTAAAAAAGCTATAGATGAGTATATAAATATTAGACCAGAGACAGAGGAAGACACCCTTTACGTAACTAAGAATGGAAGACCCCTACTCGTTAGAAATATTAGAACTACAATAGACAAAGCTTTTGAGAAAGCAGGTATTAAAAATGCAAAGGTAAATGACTTAAGAAATACATTTATAGCACATCACTTAGCAAACGGTGTTAGCTTAGTAACTGTATCAAAGTTAGTAGGACACAAAAGATTATCTACGACAGAGAAATATTTAGGATTAGTAGATAATAATAAACCCGAAGCAGAAAAGAGTCTTAAAGATTTATAAGACTAAGTTACCATATTCCCTCATCTTCGCTGCCTTGTACGGTCTCTACTGGAATCTTTAGCCCTTCAACATCACGAATATGAACAGACCCATATTTAAGATTAAGCTTTAGTTCATTTTCTACTGGATTATACTTGGGATTTTTGCATAGTTCTTCCATATTTTCTAATAGGACATACCCTAAAATATTATGATTAGGGACAGACCTATCTAGATATTGACCACCTGTCCTACACCTTTTCATATGCTCTTGCATATCCATATCTATTATCAAAACAGCATTCCCAAAAGAACCCCTTTCGAAAGCCCCTACCCTTTGCGTTTTTATTACATCCTCTACTTGGGCATTTTCTGAAAAAGCATCTGTAGTAGCAAATATTGTGCTCTGCTTCTCATATGAGAACTCTTCTTCCTTTTCAATAATTTTTTGGGCTACCTCCTTAGTAGTGAAGTGTGTTAACCGAATAAAATTCTCAGGTATTTCTGGAAGGGGGATGTTTGTCTTCCCTCTATCAACATTACTCTTGTTTGCTGATTCCTCAATATTTTTGCTCTCTGTTTCTTCCATTGAGTAAACTTTTTAATTAATGGTGGGAGTAGATGGACTTGAACCATCGACCACGGCTTTATAAGAACCGCGCTCTAACCACCTGAGCTATACTCCCATATAAGCGTACGTGTGATTTTACCAGAAACTAGAGTATTTGTGCAGTACCTTAGCTAAAAAGAGATAGGAGGAAAACCAGTAGGCTCCGCAGGTTTAGATTCTTCCTTTTTATCCAAATCAGACCTTCTAGCAATATCCATATTTACGATATTAAGATCTCTACCATACTTTAATCTAGACATCTTCTTAATAATGGCTGCTAAATTAGGATTTACCTTTATATCAAAACCTGAGTTAGGAAACTTTGGACCAAAGCTAGCATCTAGGGAGAATGGACTTGGGTATGTATTGTTGTTTAACATCTTTACATAGTAATGAGCAATACCTTGATTAATAATATCTGTAGCTTTTACATATGTTTCAAACTGAGGCTCCAAAAATTGTGCATCCTCATTACTACATCGTGTGATAAAGAGGGACCCTACATTACCAAATACAGCACCCTTCACATCTTCTGGTAACTGACCAATATATTGATGAGCCAATGTTAAATTCAATTTGTATTTTCTTGCTTCAGATAGGATAGATGTAAATTCTTCAGTAGCAAAGTTTTGGAACTCATCTGCATAGAAGAAGAAGTCTTTTCTTTGATCCTCTGGAACATTTTCTCTACTTAATGCTGCAGCCAACATCTTTTGTACAAGTATTAATCCTAAAAAGGACATATTCTCTTCACCTAACATACCTTTAGAAAGATTTACAATCAATATCTTCCCGTTATCCATAATATCTCTAAAATCAAAAGATGATTCTGATTGACCAATAATGTTTCTAATAGCGAGATTTGTTGTAAATTTATCGAACTTAGAAATAAAGTAACCTAAGCTCTCAGACTTAGTCTTTTGATCTGTCTTAGCTACTTGATCTACCCAATACCTTCTAACTAACTCATCCTTTACTAATGGTAACCATTTCTCATTAACCCATTTCTCATCTTGTAACATTCTTACTACCTCTATCAATGTAGAACCTTCTACACTCATAGCGGTAAGCATAGAGTTTCTTACAGCCTGTTGCATCATAGGGCCAACATACCCCTGATTATGAGGATCAAAGAGTCGTACAAGTAAGGCAATGAAACTATTTACAATCTGATGCTTATGCTGTTCATTGTAATATTCCATAATATTAAGACCAAAAGGTCTTTCAAAATCAGCAGCATTGAAATATATAACATCATCTACTCTCTCCGGAGGTATACGCTCTAATATCATCTCTGCTGTCTGACCATGAGGATCAATAAAACAAACTCCATCACCATTATAAATATCTTGGATAATCATTCTTGTCATAAGCCAAGATTTACCAGTACCCGTTTGGCCTAATATATATGCATGTCTCCTTCTATCATCTCTTTGGAAGCATATAGCCTTAACCTTATCCCTAAATATATTATTACCAACCCAAATGGTATCTTTAGAGTTAATATCAGAATTAATATCATTTGAAGCAGGTATTTCTCTTGCCAATAACCAGTTAATATTAGGAGTAGTAACATCCTTATTGGGGAAATGATATATAGCTGCTAACTCCTCTACATTTAATACACTATTAATATCCATAGGAGTTCTCCTATACACAACATCATACATAAACTCTTCCTCTTTCTTCTTACCCTTAATATCTACTTTCTTAAACCTATTTATACCCGGATTACTATACTGATCAAAGGCTCCTACTATATTTTCTAAATGCATCTTAGCCAAAGCTTCATCCGGTGCAGAGGTAACTATTCTAATATCAGTAACAAACCCGTTCTTAGCTATCTTCTTATTAATCCCCTGTATCTTTTCCTGACTTACATTAATCTTTTTCTTTTCAGGATCACTATTATTGTTCTCTACTTTTTTAATAAAGCTAGAACCATTCTTTTGCCAACTACTACCACTTGGAGAAACTACAATCTGAACCATAGCACCCTCTCCATCAGACATCTTACTGAGAGTACTTAAAATATTTGCTAATGGATCTCCAGTAAAATCAGATGATACTTTTACTGGACAGTAATTCTCTTCCTCAAGAGTTAATCTAGTAAAAGCTACCTTAGAATCTTTTTTAAAGATATTGTAATCCTCAACCTTTCTTACCTCAGCATCCTGATATGAACCTAATATCTGTTTCTCTACTAAATCTGCAAATTTCTTAGGAGTATATACAAAGAATTTAATCTCTCCTGGTAGAGCCATTAACTCAAAACTAATACTATTATTTACAGTAAAATTCTCAGCAATACCTTTACCCTTACCACCTATTCCAACTAAATTAGAAAACATTTTCTCTGCTACACCTGTCTCTATTTCACTACCTCTAGGGACTCTAATTTCGAAAAGAGCCCACTCCTTCGCTTTCTCATTCCTATCCTTTTTTAAAAGGTTCTTCTTTACTCTAAAGAATGCTAATACACCTAGACCGATAACTAGGAAAACGAAAATTATCCAAAACCATGGGATATTAATACCAGAATCAGTGTACTCACTATATGAATCTTTAGGATATTCCTTTGGGTCAGCAACAACTATCTCCTCTTTTGGAGATGGCATAGGACCTACTTGGCTTAAGATATACTCTTTCATACTAAAATGGACAGCTTAAAAGTATTATCAAAGGATATCATATATACAATTTCTAATCGAGGGGATATTACAAACTATTAATCTCTTCTCCTTGTACTTTGTTTGTCATGAGGGTACTCCAAGAATCTGCATCATATGGGGAGATATTTGATAGGATTTTTTTCTTTACTTCCTTACTATCATACCCTATCCTTCCATCTAGCTCTGCTTTCTTAAGGGTATTTGTTAAAGGATCTATGCCAGAACCTCTTTCTAAAGAGCTCTGATTACTCTCTACACTCTCTACTGCGGGGATATTTTCAACAGAGGATGGAGTCTCAGCTCCATTAGTAAAAATCTCTGTACTATTTAGTTTTGGTTCTATTTGTTCTATTGCCATAACCTATAACATTATATCATGTATTTTCTTTTTTCTACAAGCAACTCTCTATCTAAATCCCTTTGTTTCTCTTGCTCTTTCTTCTCATATCTTTTCTTACCTCTTGCTAGCCCTATCTCTACTTTAAATATACTCCCTTTAGAATATATTTTAAGAGGTATAAGAGTAAGATTACCCTGTTTCATCTTACTTTGTAAATACTCTAACTCTTTTCTATTTATTAAAAGCTTTCTTGACCTAGCAGAATCGTAATCAGTAGAACCATCAAACTTATATTTAGGTATATCTGTATTTACTAACCATAGCTCTCCAGAGAGTATTTTTACAAATGAATCACTAATATTACATCTGCCCATACGCAAAGATTTAACCTCAGATCCTTTAAGTAGAATACCTACTTCTAATCTCTCAAGTACTTCATAGTTACGGAGTGCTTTTTTATTTAATATCGACATACCTGATTATATCACTACAGACTTACTTTCCATACCGTAGTACCATTTAAGAGATAGAGATTTTTTTGATTAAAATCTACTACAAAATCCCTAACATCATTCCAACTTTCTTCACTTGGTAGTACATACTGTTTTATTAACAAAAGCTCATTAGGATGTCTAATATCACCTGATTCTAGTGGTTTCTCAAATCTTAATATCCTCTTATCTTCACTATCAAAGATAAATAAATCCTTATTCAAATCATCAGCAGTATACCCATATCTAGGATTTTTAAGAGGTGTATCCAACCCTTTTACAGCGATAGGAGATTCTACTAATCTACCTACTGTATAATCTGTTACATACCTATGTATACCATTCTCACCTTCGGAGAGTATGTATACACTCATATCAGCAAATACATCATTAGAGGTATCATACGAATCACTTTTAAGATATTCTTCTGAAAGACCGTA
>JAVEVH010000024.1:0-10481 GCA_034005145.1 Candidatus Dojkabacteria bacterium
TATACAAGACATCTCTATACATGAAAGAGATATTTTCGAGAAAGAGTTTTAAGGTTTCTTTAATGCTTTTTCTTACAATATTTCTTCTATTTGGAACATTAAATGTATATGCACAAACAGAGGAAGACAATGAATTTAAGGTAGAACCAGCGTGGGAAGAGACTAAATGTGCTCACAACTTTGCGAGTGGTCTATTTGGAGAAAAGTGTAAAGAGGATAACATGAATAGTAGGAATGGAACGGAGTTTCTAAACGGGGCTTGGACTGCTGTTACCCTTATGGTACCTGAGATTACGAATCTCCCAGAGGGAGCTTCTGGAGGTCAGGGTAGTATTCCATATGATATGCAAAGAGGTTTACTTGGTATGGCTGAAGATGCAGGTACTACAGCATATGCAATATATCCAAAAGTAAATATAGGAGAGCATTTAGCTCAACAATGGGTACCAGGTTATAAGGATGAGGTTACAAGTTTATATGCTGCTAACTCAGCATCTGGACATATCTCGGGATACGAGGAGCTTATGAATAGTGGTATTGTTGATCTTTGGACTAAGACATTAAATATTTCATATATATTCTTTGTATTAGTAATGTTAGTAGCTGGTTTCATGATTATGTTTAGACATAAGCTTGGAGGTCAGACTATGGTAACCCTTGGTACTATTCTTCCTAAGATTATTATCTCCTTAGTGTTAGCTACTTTTAGTTTCGCTATAGCAGGTTTAATTATAGATATCGGAGGTATTGTAACTGGTATGGCAGCATATATTCTAGGAGACGGTCTAAGTCTTTCCTCTATCTCTGGTATAAAAGGCCTAATGGCTTCTGTGCTTGGGCAAGACAACACTAACTTTGGATATGTTGTAAAAGGTGTTATCGAATCTTTTGGAATATCTGACCTATTTAAAACAATGACTTCAGGTTCACCTGTGGGTCTTTTAGCAATAGCCCTTGCTGTTATATCATTTGTTATTCCTGTTATTGGTGGTTCTATCGGAACAGTAGCATTTTTAATACTTATAATAATACTCGGAATCATATTCTTTGGAGCTATTAAGGTATTAATAACCCTTTATAAAGCTTACTTTGGTCTTTTAATAGCAGTAATACTTGGCCCTATTCAAATTACATTAGGTGCTATACCTGGTAATTCGAATATGGTAGGGAATTGGATAAAAACAGTTTTAAGGAATGTTTTAGTATTTCCTGTTGTATTCTTTATTGTTAATATTCCAAATGCATTAGTAAACTCATCCGTTGTTGCTAGGTTCCCAGGGAAATTAGTATATGAGGATCCTGCCTCTTATGATCCTACAGCTGTTACTGCAGGAGGAGTCTTTATTGCTCTACTAAGAGTATTTGTACTTTACTTCGCAGCACAAGCTCCTCAATTTATAGCTGCAGTATTGCCACCAAATACTTCAAAGGGTGTTACAGAGGCAATAGGAGCAGCCAAGGGAAATCTTGCTAAGATACCTTTAATAGGAGGGATGTTTAAGTAGTAAATAAATATATATGCCTAAGAAGGGACAGTCTCAAAATTATGATGCATTAGGAAGTATTTTTAACTTCCTCTTTGAGCAGTCTAAACAACCACCAGATAAAAGAAGACCTATCCCTATTACAGGAGAATCAGGTAATGATGCTCTAACAGGAATGATAGCTACAGCTTTGACTAGGCCTGCAGCTTTTATTACAGAAACTTCTATCAATGAATTCAATTCAATATTAGATGTAGAGTTAGCAAAGGTAAAGTTTGATAGGAATGGTGAGGATATAACTATTAAGAGTAGTAATCTCATAAACCTTATCAAAGATCCTGCTGGATTTGTTGATAAAGTTATTAAGGATAATGATGCCGCTAGGAAAGCTAATAGAGCAAAGTTTCTTGGTGAAGTTATGGATGACTTTATTACTACCTCATGGGCATACAAGTTTGGAAATAAGGATGTTCAGAGTGCTGCTGTAGCTAATTCTGTAGCAAATCAAAAAGCAGAAACATATAAGATAGCGAGGTCTGTTGGTCAATATGCTAGGTCTGGAGTAGGAGACGCTCCTGCTGAAGATTTAGACTTTATGTCAGAGAGATCACTACAATTACTTGGGAGAGAGACTTTTGGTCAAGGATGGGACACTCTTAGAAAAGACGAAAAAGATGAATTTATACTTGTAGTTTCTGGAGGCGGCGGAGATGCTATAGCAAGGCAGTTGAACCAGGGAAGGGGTGCAGATCCTAAGGGTACCTATGAAGAAATTAAAAACTACCTCGATAGGAAGTATAACCCTAATACGGCTAACAACTTTGAAAGAGCTTTAAGAAATCTTAAGGTTGTAGATGAAGATAAGGTTGTGAAGAGGATTGTAGATGTTCCTAAGTCTGTAGTATCTATATTTAACCCTTCTGTTTATAAAACGTTAGAGCAAGAGAACTTAACCCAAAAAATTAATAACCTAAGTGGTGCAGCTCCAGGATCTGATCAAGAGAATGAAAAGAGGATGTATGAAAAAACAAGACTTCTTTTGATGATGGATAGCCATGGAAAGAATCAGATAAACCTTAATATAGATTCACTAAAGAGAGAACTTGCTTCAACTACGGATAGAGATAGGCGAAAAGAGCTTAAGAGACAAATTAAAGATTCACAACAGGCATTAAGAGTGATGGATACTAGGGGTATATTTGCTGGTATTGGTAAATTAGAGGGTACCATTAATTCATTTAAGGCAACAAAAGAAACATTTGGAGAGAATGGTTCAAATATTGTACCTAGTGTATTTAGTGGAGCATATTTTAGAGATGATAAGAATAGGTACAATCCTATTGAGAAGAATACAGTTGGTGGAGTAGACATTCTACTTGCTAAAAAGAGTGGGCATAAGGGAATAATTGGTAAGATTAATGATCAGTATAACCAAATTGGAGAGAATATTTACTACATGACTCCAAGGTCAATATTGAGGACTATTTTTTATAATGGTGAGGGTTTCGCAAGATTACTACATAGGAATTTAGGATCTTTAAATAAGTCTCTTCCTCAGAATATAGCTCAACTAGGTGTTTCAATGAAGGGAATAGAGAAGGCTTTCAATGAGAAGTCTGGAAACGATTTGAACCTATTTATACAAAATACTTTAGCTTCACTTAGGGGTTCTCCAAATATTAGACCAGAAGATTTACTGAAAATAGAGAAATTACTTAAAAGAGCTAAAACATTTAAAACTCTTACAGATAGGTTTAGCTTCACTTTTAAAATCCAATCAGCAGCAAAGAAAGCATTTGCTCAACAGCTTAAGAAAGCTAGAGTAGCATTTGCAAAGATGCTTTTAAAGAACAAAGGGTTAAGAGATATGCTTGTTAAAACAGGGGGGAGTAAACTCTTAGGTCAGTGGATAGCAGGTGGTGGTATTAAGGTATTAGTAAAATCTTTAGTTACGGCTGTTGCTGGTGCAGTAGGTTTAGTAGGAACCCCTATTGCGAGTTTCTTAATAATGGTTGGTACCGCTGTAGCAACAGATGTATTGTTAAAGATGGCCAAGGGTGCCTTAGTAGTAATGAAGTATGTAACAATGGGGATGATAGCTATTGTAGTACTCCTATTCCTTTCAGCATCAGGTGAAGTATCGAAATTTAATAAGAAGAATTTTACATATGGTAATGTAATACCTGATACGGTTGTACAGTGTACTGCTTATGAAGAAGAACCCGTTATAGGAAACATTGGAGATCCTGGAGACATAGGGGACTTCGATACCCAGTGTGTTAATGGTGATACTATTGAGGACATATATGCCAGGGTTGCTTCTGAGATGGGTTTAGGTACTCAGTTAGAACTAGTTTCATGTCCTGGTCATGATATGTGTGCAAGTATAGATTGGGCTTGGTGTTATAGTGCAAGTAAAATATTTTGTAGAGCTGATAAATTGGCTACAGTACTATATGACTGTTCAATATTGGAGAGACTATTCATACATGAATTAATGCATCAAATACAAAGTATAAATGGTGCTCCATATGATGTAGATTTGCGAGAATGGGGAGCAGACTATGTATCAGGTAATGGTGGAAGTTATATGTTTAGTACTAGGGATGGTTGTATGCGAGCTACACAGGTACCTATGCTACCTTCATGTACTCCAGAAATTCTTAAATCCATTGCATATGCAGAACCAGAAGGATATGCAACCCAATGTAAGAGTGAGCTTAGAAGTTATATATTATCTAGATTCTGTAATTAATAATGGAAAGAATAAAGGAATTTATAAAAAAATATAAAGTGCCAATCCTTATTGGAATTATACTTGGAATTGTAGTCCCTTTGCTATTTCTTTTCTCTAAGAAAAAAGCGGAAGAGTCTTCGCAGATAGAAAACATTCAAAGTCCATATTTCTCAGAGACTGAAGCAATTGATATAGACTTACAGGAGATCTCTATAGATTCTCCTCAAAAAGGAAAGGTATATAAGGTTGTTGAAAGTGAGAACAACACTATTGCAACTCTCTTAAACGATTTATATGAGTACAGTACTCCTATGGATTTTACACAGGAGACATATATTACTTTTGGAGATGGAGCTTTTTCCTACTCTCCCGAGAACAGGGTATTCAATATACGATCTGAGGATGGATTTCCACTGTGGTTTAAAATAGAACAGAAAGAGGATATAAGTATGTTTTTTGAGGAGTACTTTAGTATAGAAAAGGTAGAGGTATCTGAAAGTATTAAAACAGAGAAAGGTTATCAATATGAGGGCAACTATATTCTTAAAGAGGTCAATATCGGTTCTGTATATCTAGATGGATTATCATTCATTCTTGAGGTAAACTCTGAAGGAGAAATCCTTTTATTAAGGGGTCTTTTCTTAAGTGAAGATAATATGCAAGAGTATCAAAGTATGCCTGTTGCTACTTTGGAGGAATTAGTTAAAAATCCAAACTATCCTAAAATGGTATTTAATACGCAAATAGAAGAAAGATATTATCAACAAAACCCTATGTTAAGGGCATCTTCAAGAATGGATCAGTATTTTCTAGAGAGTATTTCATATATGTATATATTCAATGATTCTATGAATGGTTACGTATTACCTACCTACAAACTTATTGGAGAAGGTAGAATAATAAATTCAAAAGAGGAGAAGTTTTGGTCTAAAAGCTCTATCTTTATATGTTCTGTAGATCCCTCATATCTTCTTGAAAGAATAGTTGAAGATGAAGAGTATATAGTAGATCCCGTTGCTGCTGATTTACCATAGCTATGTATATGATAGAATATCTGTATGAAGTTTATTAAATTACTCACAATCTCTCTATTTACCCTCTTTGGGTTTACTCTCTTAAAGAGTAATAGCTATGCATTAGAGATAATTGAAAGAGAGGAGATAAGTATAGATGAATCTCTCTCAGAGGAAGTAGAGGTATTTTCCTCTCCACAAAAGATATATATATCCCAGATAAAGGGATTTAATAGTGAACTAAGTAATGATAGTAAAGAATGGGTACAACTACTCTACTACCACAGTATTACTAGACTTAATTTAAATGATATACCATACAATTACTTAATAGACCAAAGTGGAAATATATATGAAGGAGCAAGAGGTGGTGTTGGAGTTAATCCAGGTCTAGAAGGTGGTGAGAATGTAATACTGATTGGAATAATGGATGAGAGATCTTCTCTCTCTCCTAGAACATATTCATCATTAAAAGAGTTTGTAGAAGAATTGTCATATAAGTATGGAATAAAGGAAGGTAACTGGGACTTCATAGATTTAAAACTAAAGAGTAGTGAAGAGGGATTCTCATACTTAGTACCTAAGCAATCAAAAAATCCCCTTAAGCAATCTATAAGTGTATCTCTTGAAGATATTGAATGGTCTAGTAAAGAGCACTTAGATTATAAAGGGAGTGTAGTATCTGTAGATTATGAAAAAGAGGTAGTTATCGGTAATAAATTACCAATTAAAGTAGTGGTTAAGAATGAGAATGATTTTGCATGGTTTAGTTCCCCAAACTATATATATATTTCTACTAAAGATTCTAAAGAAAGCATACACGCTATTAATTCTGAATGGGACAGTTTTAGTAAACCAACATATATTAAAAGTGATGTTGTAAAAGCAGGTGATACTGTAGAGATATCATTTGAAATGTTAGCGAAAAGTAAACCAGGTAAGTATAAGGAGAGTTTCTACCTTATGAAATCATCTGATATTGTAGTAGACACTTCCTCTTTTGATGTAGAGTTTACTATTGTAAAGGGTAGTAACAATATTATAGAGATGGTTTCTCCTGATTACGGTTTTGTTAATATTAGGGAGTGTAGGTGGTATAGCTGTGAAAAAGTAGAAGTAGCAAATGAAGGAGATGTATTTATCACTACAAAAAAAGAAGAGGGTTGGTATGAAATAGTGTATGGTGATAATAAGAGGGGTTGGGTATACCAAAAATATGCTAGAGAACTTTAACTCATAGTTTACTTTGTATATATCTCTATCTCATAATCGTGTTTCTCTGTATCTTAATTCTTACTTAGAATATAATCATTATCGTGGCTTCTCAAGATATAATTCTCGGAAAACTTAATCAACAGCAAAAGATAGCTGTAGAAAGTACAGATGGTCCTCTGCTTGTATTTGCTGGTGCAGGCTCAGGTAAGACTAGGGTTATTACTAACCGTATAGCTTACTTAATAACTCAAAAAGGAGTAGCTCCAGAAAATATATTAGCTGTTACTTTTACTAAAAAAGCCGCAGGAGAGATGCAAGAGAGGGTAACATCTCTTTTAAAAGAGTTAAAGGTAGGAGATAAGGGTACACCATTAATAGGTACATTCCATTCAATAGGGGCACTTTTCTTAAGACAGAATGCTAAGTATGTAGGTCTCTCTCCTAACTTCTCTATATTTGATTCTAATGATTCTGAGAATTTAATAAAGGATATATTAATAGAACAGAATATCGATATTAAACAGATTAAACCTAAAGCTATATCATATTTCATATCTGCTGCTAAAAATGAAATGGTATCTCCAGATACCTTCCCTCATCACTATGGTGGATTTTTAGAAGATATTACTTCAGAGATATATCCGCTATATCAGAAACAACTACTCTCACAAAATGCTTTAGATTTTGGAGACTTAATATATCTTACTGTTAGATTACTTTCTGAAAATGAAAAGGTATTAGAAAATTACCAAGAGATGTACAAATATATGATGATAGATGAGTATCAAGATACAAATGCAGCTCAATATATGTTTGCTAAATTACTCTCACAAAAATATCAGAATATATGTGTAGTAGGTGATGATGATCAGGGTATATATGGTTGGAGAGGTGCTGATATTAAAAATATCCAAAACTTTGAAAAAGATTTTGAGAATGTAAAGGTAGTTAAGTTAGAACAGAATTATCGATCTACTGCGAATGTAATATCTGCTGCTACTGCTGTAATACAACAAAACTCTTTAAGGGTAGAAAAAGCTCTTTGGACTGAGAAAGGTTCAGGTAATTGTATATCTGTATATCAAGCAAATGATCAGGAAGATGAAGCACTTTATGTAGTAGATGAGATAAATAGATTAAGAAGAAGTGGAGTACCATTAGTAGATATAGCGGTACTGTATAGAACAAATTATCAATCCCGAGCTATTGAGGAAGCGTTTTTAAAAGGGGCCCTTCCATACAAACTTGTAGGAGGTTTTAGATTCTATGACAGAAGAGAGATTAAAGATATCCTTAGCTATATGCGCTTTATATATAACCTTAAAGATGATTTAAGTATATCTAGGATATTAAATGTACCAGTAAGAAAGATGGGTCCAAAGTCTGTAGCTAAGATACATGAGCTTTCTAGGGAGTGTAAGTGTAGCGTAGGAGAGTTAATAGTTGGTACATATGAAATATCTAACTCTTTAGAAAAGAGTTTGAGTATTTCATATACAGGAATAGAGGAGAAGATAGAGGATATGAGACAGTTTAATAGCTTAGTTGAACTTTTTGGTAGTCTATATACCCAAGTAAAGGGTTTAGATGTTCTCTCTACAATAGATTTAATACTTAGGAAGAGTAAATATGTAGATTGGATAGATGATGGATCAGAGGAAGCAGAATACAAAAAAGAAAATATTGAAGAGTTAAAGAGTGTAGCTAGTACATATGCAGTAAGGTATAAAGAGAAATCATTAGATATGTTTTTACAAGAGATAAATTTAATAGAACAGGAACAGAGTAAGAATCAGGATGGTACCGGTAATTATGTTAACCTTATGACATTACACTCATCTAAGGGATTAGAATTTGACTATGTATTTATAGTAGGTATGGAAGAGGGTATCCTTCCTCACTCAAGATCTTTTACGGATGAAAATGGTTTAGAAGAAGAGAGGAGGCTGTGTTATGTAGGTATTACTAGAGCCAAGGAAAAATTGTATTTAACATTCGCTGAACGTAGGTTAACAAGAGAGGGGTATTCTACTCAAATACCCTCAAGATTTTTAGGAGAGATACCACAAGATATCTGTGATTATTTTAGTTGGCAGAGTTAGTTAATCTTTAAGACTTCCCTATTATATCTAGCATGACATGCTGGCCATTGACTTGCTCTAGTTGATTCTCCTGCTCTATATTTGGCAATAGTATGTTTAAGTTGTGCGTGTCCATCAAATATATTTTCACTAAACTGTTTTCTCCACCAATATGGACTCCATTGGAAGAGTCCCTTGTATGTACCCTTATTTGATTCTGCATTACATCCTGATTCACAGTACATTATAAATTTAAGCCATCTTTTTTCTTCTTTGTTGTATGGCCCAGAATCAACTACAGAGTACCAGTAAGGACAATCATATCCCCTTATGGTTATACCCTCTAGGGAGTACCATGAGGTTCCTATCTTTACAATTGCTGATACAGGTTCTTTTTGTATATCTTCTTCTATTAATTCTGTCTTAACTAATACTCCATCTTCGTAGTAATAGAGGAGGGTTTCTGTTTTTACTCCTAATACTCCCTCTTGTACGGTTTCTCTCTCTCCTTCAAAAAGTGTAGAGGTTTTAATTATTTCAGTTTCATAAGGGATATCTACAATATTCTCTACTAAGAGCACTTCAGTTTTAATTATAGAAAGGATACTCCCATCTATTGGATACTTAGTATTTAATACAATGGAATCATTCTTTTCTAAAGATATACCATTCTGATCAAGAATCTCTTTTGTATCAGTTAATGTAGTAAAGATATTAAATACTTCGTTACCCCTTTTTATTGTAATTACCTTTGGTCCTTGAGAGACTCTCTCTTTCTTTTGGTCTAATTCGTAGATGAATGTAGGGAGGGCTTTATCCTGCTCGACTTGGGCATATACAAGAGTATATGATTTATTAATAAGGAGTAAGAGAAACATCCCAAGTATCATTAGCATAATTAGGGGAGGAAGGGATATTTGATTTTGTTGTTTATTACAACTTTCTTTTTCCATTTAATATAGGTATATTACGGGATTAATGAGAGTATAGCATGATTATATATATATGTGTAAAATAGGAGTATGAACAAAATTATAAAAGTTGTATTTTTTCTTTCCATAATAAGTATCTCCGGTTTTTTACTCTCTGGATGTACTACATCAGAAGAGAAGGTGAGTGAGTATAATAAGCAGATATCAGAAGTGGATGTATTAATAGAGAGTATGGAATACAACTTAGCATTAGAGAAGTTAAGTAAGACATCAGAGTTAATACCTTCTAGGATAGATGCATACCAAAGGATAGTAGATATCTTTATCACAAAAAATAGGCTTGAGGATGCTACTAAGATATTGGATGAGTCTGCAACTAAGTTAGAGGATTCTGATAGGGGTTCTCTTTATGTAGATATTGGTAATGCATATTACCTATTAAAGGATTTCGATAAAGCTTTGTATAACTATCAAATAGGGAAGGGTTTTGATAGCTCTAATACAGTAGCTTCCCTTGGAATAGCTAAGGTATATATTCAGAAGGGTAATATAGAGGGAGCTAAGAAATTACTAGATAGTAAATATGAAGGGGATGAATATATTGAATCTCAACTATTACTCTCATACCTGTACTCACTTAATAGTGTAGAGAGTGCAATAGATGCTATCAAAGATGTAGAGCCAGGGGATGATTGGAGAGGGAAATATACAGATTGGAGCAAACTATTAGAAGGTTTAACTGATGATGAGCTATTTAATAGTGCTAAGTTAGGGAAAGTATATATGGATGAAGGGTATCCATACCTATCAATCGCTATACTAGAGCCAAACAAGGATAAAATGCTTGAATATATGGATGGTATATATATTCTTGGTAAAGCATATTACGAACAGGGTGAATATCAAAAGAGTATAGATTTACTTGAAGATGGAGTATTTGTTAGTAATCTTAATCAGTATGTATATTGGGTCTTAGCAAGAGACTACTATATGTTAGATGATTTAGAAACATCTTTCTC
>JAVEVH010000025.1:0-10417 GCA_034005145.1 Candidatus Dojkabacteria bacterium
TCAGATCTTAGTTTGTTAATAAAGGATTTATCTACTTTTGCAAATTTCTTTGGAATATATTGTCTTCCTTTTTTCATATGAATAGAGGATATCATAAAAAGATATGTATTAACAATACATTCAATTACTTTTTATGTATATTTATATGAACAAATCCTACCTGAGGAATTCTTAAATGCCCCGGTGCACGAAGATTAAATATTGTCTTAAACTCATTACCTGTCATACTTATTAATCCGGCATTTGTATAGAAAGATACTGTATTAGAAGTACCATTACTACTAGAAACAACAACTGAGGAAACTGAAGTCACTGGCTTAGCTGCCTTACTTCTTGCCTCAGTATGGGTATACTGCCCAACATTAGCATGACAAGCATCTTTAACCGGATATATACGAGAATCTTCCTTACCACCATTAGCCTTCCATATTTGATACACATTTATAATATCTGCCATCTCTACTTGAGATAACCAAGGTGTTCTACTACAGTTTGAGTTAGTATCTTTATAACCCTCTCTATACCAAGATTTATAAAACCAGGATACTCCAGAAAGACTATCATATGCCCTACTCATCCAATTTCCACTACCAGACTTATCTGTAGTATCCCAACCGACACCATTAATCCATCCTCCATGTACCGCTGCATATTGTGTAGAGAATACCTTCCCCGCACTATCTGTTAATACTACTCCTGCAGTAGCCTCTACTGCACTCTTCCATGCCCCCGTTTTTTTATTTGCTAATACCACTTGGCAACTCTCTGTAACACAGATTGTATTCCTCCCATTTTTAGTATAGTTAACAGCATATGTTCTAGCAGCAATAGCTTGTGCTTTTAATACCTCCATTGGCCAACTCTCAGGGACCTCTCCTAAACGTAGTAAGTAATCTGATTCAAAATTCAAAGTGCCATATGCAGTAGTCTTAATATTTGTCATTATATTCTCACTTACTCCATCTATTAGAACTTTACCGGTAACAAGCTTTTTTCCTCCATAGTAAGCAGTAAGAATCTGGGTATATGATTGTCCTGCATTAGCCCTAGCTCTTGCACCCCACTGACTCATACCATTTCTATGTGTATATGCTCCTATTGAGAACACTCCAAAAGAACCAGAAGGAGCATTAGCATTAAAACCAGCTAAAGTAGTATTAAATTCTCCTGATGCAGGAACAGAATTTACATCCACATGAGTACCACCCTGCCTTGCTATTATTAAATGATATTGTAAATCAGAAAGCTCTGTAGACAATCCATTTATTTTCCTAGTTACAGTATTCTTAGTAGCTATCTGTGCATTTAATTCTGCTTGTATCTTACTCTTCTCAGCAGCAAGTAACTTATATGAATCATCTAAATCTTTCTTTTGTGCATCTAAGTCCTCCTTCTCTTTCTCTAATGCTACTTTAACTTCCAAAAGATTAGAGTATTCCCCATTAATCTTTTCTATATCTTCTCTTAGTATGGAGATAGCGTTCTTCTTAACAAAAAGATTCTGTAACATCTTATCTAATGTTGAAAAAGAAAATATTAATTGTTCACCACTATATCTACTCTTCATGTATAGTTGTCCTGATATCTCATCTAAAAAATCTTTTTTAGTGTTCAGTAACTTCTGTTTCTCATCTATCTTTGCTAACTTATCATCTATCTCTATCTCCCTACTCTCTATCTCTTTTTCGAGCTTACTAATCTCATCATTTATCATTGAGATCTTTTGAGAAAGTGAGTAATTACTACCACTGATTTCTTTAATTCTGGCTTCAATAGAAGAGAGGTATGTTTTCTGTTTATTTAACTCTTCAGTCTTTTCATTTATCTCCTCTTCTAATTCATCTACTGTTTGAGAGTATATTGGAGATGCCCAATTAAGAGCTAAAAAAGATGTAAAGCATATAAAGAGAAACAGTGCTATATATTGTGGGACAGTTTTATACAAATGCATTCTTTAAAATTATACCACGTCTTAAAGATGGTAAAACTAAGAGTAAAGGAACTCTACGAGTACTGTAAGAATTGCTTTGATTAAGAAGAGAAATACTAAACCTATTACAGACCATGTTAAAACACCCTGTGCTTGTTGCTTTCTAGCAGGATCTCCACCGGATATAATCCACATATATCCACCATATATAAGCATAGCCACAGCTAACAAAGCTCCTGCTGGAAATATGTAATCAAAAATTCCATCGAAAGAATTAGCGAGCTGTTCTAATGTTGGAGGCCAACTATTTGCTGCAGCTATATCGTCATATGTTAGTTGTGCATATACAGGTGATGATATTATTCTTAAGATCTTTTCCATTATCATATTTATATCCCCAAGAAATTATTTAATACAAACTGTATTACAGTTGGAGCAAGAAATACTAATACTAATCCTACTAATGCAAATATTAATGAGGAAGTTGCTTTCCCTATCTTTTTAGGATCACCAAATGAAAATATATATTGAAAACCAGAAGAGACTATCATTACTACAGATAGTACTGCTGCTAAACCAATTAACCAATTGATTAGCTCAACAACAAATTGAGCAAGCTCTACATCATTAACACCTTGTATATTAGAGATATCTACAAACATATTTAAGCTACTGATTTAATATATTGCTTAGTACAAAATTAACAATCATACCAGAGATAAAACAGAGTACTAATCCAACAATAGCAAATGTTAAAGTCTTTGTAGCTTTTGATATTCTATTCTCATCTCCAGCAGCTGTAATATATCTAAATCCAGAAAAAACAATCATAACGACAGCAACTAAAGCAGATGCCCCTATTAACCAGTTAATAACCTTAAGAACCCAAACCATAAGGTCTTCTTCAGGTCCAGGTAAATCATAGTTTTGTGGAGTAAAGTTCATAAACTGAGCAGACACTTTAGTAACAAAAAGAGAGCTCATAATTCCTACTGTAGAAAGAACGGAGATTCCCTTACTTAGCTTGTTAACCATTTAGATATATTATAATTTTAATTATTCCATATATTACACTAAAGAGATGTAATATATCAACATTACTAAATAAAAAGGGGGCATAGGCCCCCTCTCAAATTCCTAAAAGAAATTTATTACTGTGCTCCACCTAACCACTGATTTAATACAAAGTTAACCAACATTACTGCTATAAAACAGATAACTAAACCTACAATAGCAAATGTTAAGGTCTTTGTAGCCTTACCAATCTTATTCTCATCACCACTAGCTGTTATGTATAGGAAACCTGCTGCTATTAACATTACTACTGCTGCTAATGCTGCTAAACCAATAGCCCAGTTAATAAGATCTACTACCCAAGTATTAAGCTCTTCATCTTGACCTTGAATACCACTAATCCAACCTAATGGACTATCTTGTGCTAATACTGCTGTAGCAGAACCTGCAACCATAGTAACTGTAGCAACTGCTTTAGAAGATATTTTTGCTAATCTCTCTTTCATTTTGAATGTATAAAATATTATATTTAATTAATGATTATATTATAGCATTTCTTTTAAAGCAAGAACTCATTAAGTATAAAAACTATAATTGTTCTAGCAAGAAATACAATAATCATACCAACAATAGCGGCAGTTAACGCCTTGCCTGCCTTACTTATATTCTCTGGTTCACCTGTAGATGTAATATATAGGAAACCAGAATATACAATCATTATAATAGCTACTATTGCAGATAATCCTACTGCAAAACCTAATAGATCTACAATTATCGCTAATACTCCTTCAAGAGTCGTAAAATCTCTATTAACCTGAGGAGGAGTAAACACATGTCCCCCTATTCTATCTAATCCTACTACCTGAGAAAGCAATATGTTTTTTTTATTATCTACCACCTATGTCAATCTTTAATATATTACTTAAGAGTAACAGTATTGCTACAGAAAGGAGTATAAATATAAATCCAGTTATTGCATTAGCAATCTGCTCCTTTGCATCCTTAAGTTTATCAGGATTACCCTGACTAGTCATTAGTTTGTATGCTGCAAATGAGAGTAATACAAAAACAGAGATAGTACTCAAAGGTATAGCTACATTTAGAATAGTTTCCATAAAGGGACCTATCCCGTCACTACTTTCTGCTCCTTCTTGTAGATTAGTGAGAATATCACTCAAAGAACTCGCATATATTTTAGAACTGTTTATTATCATAAGCACCACGAATTATACTAAACTTCTGCTATTTTTTAAACCTAATTATAATATAGCATCTTCACATATAGATTTGTAATCACAATATTGGCATTTAAACATACTTGGAGTTGGAGAAAATTCTCTCCTCTTAATATCCTCTATTACCTCATATACATTCTCTTTTGCTTTTTCTCTCCTGCCCTGAGAGATATCTACCTCTATCTCTACTCCATCCTCTACAAATATATACTTTGCTTTAACTACCTTTACCCCCAAGCTCTGCTCGGCAAATATTGCATACAAAGGTAACTGTAAATCCTTTTTAATATCAGCTGGACTTTTTACCTTACCTGTTTTGTAATCAATAATTTCTACATGTGCAATACCCTCTTTCATCTCTATTAAATCCATCCTATCTATCTTTCCTACAAAACTACTCTCTGGTAAGTTTACGGTAAAGGACTGTTCTAATTTGTATGGGGTCTGTTTTGTATTAAATAGCTTGTCATAGAATTTCTCCATAATCTTTACTCCACTCTCTTTTCTCTGTAGTTCATGACTCTTACTTTGGTATCCAGATTTAGACCAATGTTTCTGGAAAAGTTCAAGTAAATCTTCCTTCGTAGGAATATCTGTAATACCTAATCCTTCATTGTACTTTAGAAGTAGTGAATAAAAATCTTTAAGGGTGTTATGAACTGTATTACCAAAAGAAAGAGCTGCACTAGGTTTCCCAGGTATTTGTAAAACATACGCATATTCATACTTCTTAGGACAATCTTCATACAAATTAATCTGTGAGTAACTTACCTTCTTACCCACATCTAATTTAATATCTTCAGGTAGTAAACTATCATTACTTTTAGGTATATACATACTTGTTTCATCACTTGATTTAACTATTTTAGGATTATCAAACTCCTGTGTAGTATCCCTATCTAATATCTCACTTAAGAATATACTACCTTTCTTTTTTCTCTTCGCATCACCATAGAAATTAGCTGCTGTTAAATACAGTTTCTCTTTAGCTCTAGTAGCTCCTACATAGAACAATCTTCTCTCCTCTTGGATATTCTCATCGGATTCTCCATCTGTAGGAAGTGTCTCTTTTATTAATCCTTGAGGCATAGGGATTTGATCTTTTCTACTCCTTGATGGGAACCTATCTGATACCAGATTAATTAAAAATACGATAGGGAATTCTAAACCCTTTGCACTATGTACAGTTAATATATTAACTGCATCATACTCATTTAACTCTGTTTGATCTACTAATGGGGAGTCCCCTACCTCTATACTGTAATTAAGGAATTCAACATATTCATACACATTAGAATCTGGGTTATCTTTCTCGTACTCTTTAAGAGTATTAAAGAATTTAGAGATATTACCAATCTTAAATTGAGATTGACTTGTTTCCTCCTCCAAAAAGGAATTAATATACCCACTCTCTTGTACAAAGTGATAGAGGATTTGTCCTACTGAGATATTTTCCTTAACCATATTTACACACTCATTAAAGATTGTTAAGAACTTTTTTAACCCTTCTACAGCCTCTGGAGAAAGAATTTTCTCTCCCATATTACTTAGATTAAATTCAATACTCTCCCCTACAGTTATTCCAAATATCCCTTCTAATTCCTCTAACATTGATACATAGTCTTCTTTTCTTAATCTATTTAATTCTAAAAATTCCCTAGAGGACAAACTCCACTGTTGCATACTTAAAAGTTTGTACATAGAGATTTCATCTTTGTAATCTACTAATACTCTTAGAAATGATATTAATACCTTTATCTCATCCCTAAAATACAAACCTCTGGAACCACCTAACTTAAATGGTATACCTAAGTATCTAAGATTTTGGATAACGGAATCTGCATGAGAATTCGCTCTTACTAATATTGCTACATCAGAAAATTTATACTTCCTGTCTGGTTGTAACTCTACGAATGTAGACTGACCCTTCTCATTAAATTTCTGAGTATCCTCTACTACAGTCTCTTCACTATGGCCTGTTAATGTAAGAATCTCTTTTGCAATCCACTCCGATTCTGCATCTTCATTTTGCGCTACTACTAAGCTTACAGAGTCATCATCAGGTTCATATGTAGTTCTAGACTCTAATCTCTTCTCAATCTTTTCTGTTACCTCTAATCTATATGGATTGTTGTTCTTAATTAGGGTATATGCTGCATCTAATATTTCCTGTCTAGATCTGTAATTTTCAGTAAGTACTACCTCTTTTGCTTTAGGAAAATTCTCTTTAAATTGTAAGATATTAGAGATAGCGGCACCTCTAAATTTGTATATAGCTTGATCATCATCCCCTACTACTGTTAAGTTAGGGTTAATCTTTCCAACCTTACTGCTATCCTTTTTGGGATCTAATCCAGAGAGGATATTTACTAATACACTTTGTGTATAGTTGGTATCTTGGAATTCGTCTACCAATATATATTTAAATTTCTCTTGGTACCTTTTTAAGACATTTGGCTTCTCTCTAAAGAGTTTAATGGTAAGTAATATTAAATCTCCAAAATCTATCTTAGAATTTTTTAACTTTAAATCTGTATATTCACTATATACAGTAGCTAATTCTAAAATATCTTCATACTCCTCTTTTGCAGCAGGACCACTTTTAGAAAGAGATTTAGCATATTCTAAATACTCCACAGGTGAGACATCCTCATCTTGAAGTCTAGAGAAATGCTTAAGTATGTCATCAATAAATTTAGTTGGATTACCATATGGTCTAAATTTCTTTAATGAGAAATCGAAAAGATGTTTTCTAAAGAATATATAGCTTTGAGCAGAAGACATCATTGAGTAGCTAGTATCTAAACCAATATATTGTCCCTCCTGTCTTAATATACGATCACAGAAGGAATGAAATGTAGATATCCAGATATCCCCATACCCAAGGGGTAGTTCCTCATCTACTCTCTCTAACATTTCATTTGCTGCTTTATCTGTAAATGTAAGTGCTAATATCTCACTAGGAGTAGCCCACTTACTCTCAATTATGTGTACTATCCTTTGTGTAATTACGGCAGTCTTTCCTGTACCTGCTCCTGCAATTATTAGTAGTGCTCCCTTTTTGTGCTCTACTGCTAACTTCTGTTTCTCATTTAGATTTATATTCATTTAGCTAATTCTTTTAATTTGGATATTTCTTCTCCCATTGTTTTAGAACTCTTTAAAGCTGGAGTTTCTAAAATGAATGGGATATTTTTAAATTCTTTTCTCTTTAAAATATTAGATACTACTTCCTCACCTAATTTACCCTTTCCTAAATCTGCATGTCTATCTTTGTTAGAACCAAGATCCATTAGTGAATCATTTAGGTGTATGGATTTTACCCTATCATATCCTAATGTTTCTCCAATCTCTTCTACTACACTCTCCATATCATTAACCCAATCATATCCTGCTGCATATGTATGCTGAGTATCTAATACATACCCTACCCTCTCTTTCCCCTTACATCCATCTCTCATACTTTTTAATTCTGTAAAACTTCTACCCATATTTGTACCTGTACCAGCAGTTGACTCTATTAGTAACCACTGACTACCTCCCACTTCATCTAATACCCAATCTATACCCTGTGATATTCTTTCTAAGCTATCCTCATAGTTGAGCTCTTTTTGAGATCCAGGATGAAAACATATTCCTAATATCTCTACATCTAAATCACTTTTCTTAATTAACTCATCTACTCTATTTGCAAAATCTAAATACACAACCAAACCCATTTTACCTAAATGAAAAAGCTGCTTATCATCTCTTGCTAAGTTAGTTAGATATATACCGTGTATTAATATTTTCTTAACCTTAGAACCCTTTAATACTTCTACAAAGTTATCAATACTCTCTTGGGGTATACTCTTAGTAGCCCATCTCATAGGGGCAGTAGGCATCATCTGTATACTATTGATGTCATACCTATCTCCCTCCTTTATTGCATTTTCTATTCCTCCTGCTGAGGATACGTGTGCTCCTAAGTACATAGTGTATTTTAAAGCAATTTTGTATCAATATCTACTAAAAGGTATGATATAATTACATCGTTTAATGGAGAGGTGCCTGAGTGGTCGAAAGGAACTCACTGCTAACGAGTCGTAGGTGTCAAAGCCTACCGCGGGTTCGAATCCCGCCCTCTCCGTATTTATAACAGAGAATAAATGTTAAACATATTAAAAAAGATACTATCCTATCTTCTACTAGCATTAATCATACTCTCACTTGCTACAATAGATATACTCCCTAAAAACCTTTCTTTATACTCTGTCTAACAATCTCAACTATTTTGATTTTCTATAAAATTCTTTTTTATATCCACTAATAAAAAATAATCCTGATATACTAATTATTCCTATTACAAAACTCCATATTATATTGTCATAGGTAGGAGGGTTTTCAGTGTCATTATATGCTAATGCATATGTTGAATACGCATCGGTATCAAATGTTAGGGTTCCTGTATTAGCATCATATACACCCTCTATCTCTTCTATAACCCCTTCATGCTCTCTAAGTACCATATATTCTGCATGCCCTTTAAGATCATCAGAAAGTGTTAATGTTACAGTTGTACTCTCATCAAGTTCAGTAATATTCGTTCTCCATACTTCTTCTGTAGTTCCTTTATATATAACTTCGTTTAATGACAGGTCTAGATATGTATCAATCTCAAAATCACCCGCCTGTGATTCAAAAGAGGCTTCGTCAATATCTGTTGCATCTTCTATCAGAAGTTCTGCATTTCCATTAATTTCTGTAGAAGGTACTGCTATATTAGCGGCCGCTATTTTTTCAGTATCAAGACTAACTATGTCTGAAGTTCTTTCAAATATTGCACTTAAGTGTAAGTGATTATCAGGCATTGTAAATGTATATGATGCTTTACCATCATCTGGGACAGTTTGGTTACCATTTAATCCACCAGATACATATTGATATCCATAATCAGGTAATAATTCAATTGTAACTGTACTACCCGCCTCTATTGAGTAATCGGTAAAATCGCCAGAAGTAAATCTAAAACCATTTGCTGCAATTACCCTAACTGTTCCATTGGTTACAATAGAGTCCTCAGCATCTGGTATATTCCATCCAAGTTGATACAGTGTACCAGCGGTTGATTCAAGTAAGAAATTTCCTTCTGTTGAGGTCATAACATATTTATTTGTAGCATCAGTTCCTTCTTCACATGTTACTGTGATAGGTAATGGATTTTCTTCTTCAGTTCCCGTCATATCTATCCATGGCCAATGTGAAGCTTTAGGAGTAAATGAACCTAAACCGGAAACATATGAAAGATCTATTGTTCCACCTCCAGAAACTATTACATCTAAAACATTAGCTGTTGCTATATCGCTCTCCACTATTAATGAATGTCCTGCTCCTGATTCTACAATCATTCCCTCTCCCTCTGAAGGAGTTTCATTGTAATATTGCAAAGCTGTACCCGAGGTATAGAGAGAGAAGTTGCTAGAACCTACATATAAACCGCTTGCACTAATACCTGCTACGCTTGGGACACCAGAGCTCCCAATTGATATCATATTACTATCACGAACAGATACTTCTCCTTCTGTATATATTCCACCTACAAGACTTACATTACCACTTTCGTTACTTAGAAAAATCATTACATTTCCATTCATATTAATTGATCTACTATCTTCATTCTCCGCAATTGAGAAGCTTCCATCTATAGAACTTATTGAAAGAGCACCATCTCCAGTTCCAGTAATATACCCAAGAGTTGTTCCATCATCAACAACTAACTGATAAATACCCATAAATCCTTGCTCAATACTCCATCCTGTACCACTAGCTGATGTAACTTGTGGATCTGCGGTTTCATCTATAACTAATGTTCCATCAATAGATATTTGCAAAGGATCTCCTGGAGGTGGTCCCATTGGATCTCCAGAATCAGGTGAGTTGAAAGTGTTACCATCTACAACATACGTATCTTCACAGTTATTTAAGATCCCTTGTGTTACTGTAACAGTAATTACAGTTCCTGCTGATCCAATTGTCAATCTCCCTCCTGCTCCAATTGAAATTGCAGGTTGATTACTAGCAAGGGCGGTAATTGATAAGTTGGCAGCATCTCCTGTAATTGTTAAGTCTCCTCCCATTGCCAAAAGTGCTGCACTCTCTGTCAAAGCATCGATGGTATTGTTCCCAACCAAAACTATATCAAGATCCCCATTGGCATGGACACTGTTAACATTCGCATGTGTCATTGTTAATACCTTTG
>JAVEVH010000026.1:0-9917 GCA_034005145.1 Candidatus Dojkabacteria bacterium
ATATCACATGCTGCATATGTTATACCCGATCTGTATACATATCCAAGTACTGAAGTTATCTCTCCACCATCGCAACTATTATTATCTGTAACTGTTGCTGTCAACGTTACAGCTTTTGTAGTGTTCTCTTCTAGATTAATGGCAGCTCCACCATTAAGTGTAACTGCTGACACTACAGGAGCTACATTGTTAATTGTAAAGGAAACATTAGAGCCTTGAGATGCATCTGTTGATGGGAAATTATGTTGATCTACAATATACACATATGCATTATTACTTCCATCTGGAGCTACAGAAGGAATACTGTATCCACAAGTTGGATTTGATGCCACAAAGCTGCTAGAACACCAAGTATCAGTTCCTCCTCCATCACAGGCATCTCCCGTTATTCCTGCAGTCTTACATACGATTAATTTAACAGTATGAGAATCAGAATCAGATGCTGTTGTTGACCATGTTATTGTATCGCCTGGATTTTTTGGTGAATCATTGCTTACTGCTGAAAATCCTGGTCTATGATTTACGATAAAGGGGGAACCAGAATCTCCTGAGCCTTGACTTGCAGCAGAACATTCTGCTGAAGAAGCTCCATCACAAACAAAGGCATACCAAGCATTGCTGTATGCATCTCCTATTAATGCTGTCCTTGAACAGGAAGCTTGAGAGGCACTTGCTGTCGAAGTGCTTGTACACCAAGTAGTAGCTCCACAAGTAGGTGCAGATCCATTCACAGGGGTAACAGAGTTAGTAGAACAGAGTATTAAATAGTAGTTATCATAGTTAGAATCTGTTGCTGTAGCTTTAAATACTGTATTACTACCAACATTTGTTGGTGTTGTAGTTGAACTAGTGGGGTCCTCAAATGGTGCTACAGTAAATGCTGGTGCAGAATTACCAACTGTAACCGATGTGGCTACTGAATCTGCTTCTGCCTTAAAAACCTTTGCAAAAGTAAATATCGCTATTGCTAAAAATGAAAGGAGTAATACTCGAGACGAAGTCTTTGCGAATTCAGCAAAAGGCAGGTTTTTAGACATAGTTTATTTTAAGTAAAATTCGATAAATACATTGTATAGATATCACATGGATGATGTCAATTATTTTCCTAAGATATTTTCCTTTATTTAGAGTATTTCTTCAATCTCTAGCAACCTATTATACTTTGCTAACCTTTCTCCTCTATCAGGACCTCCAAATTTGGATTGTTGAGCAGGTGTACCTACTACTAAGTCAGCTATAAAGTTATCATTTGTTTCTCCACTTCTATGTGATATTACAGCATTCATACCATTCTCTACTGTCATTCTAATTGCATCTAAAGTCTCTGATACACTCCCTATCTGATTTAACTTTATTAATACAGCATTCATACTTTTCTCTTCCATACCCTTTTGTATTAATTTTGTATTAGTTACTAAAAGGTCATCTCCAACTACTTGGTATTTACTACCTAGTTGCTGTGTAAACATACTCCAATCACTCCAAGCATTCTGATCCATAGGGTCTTCAATAGAATACATAGGGTATTGTGAGTACCACTCTGTTTGAAGAGAAAGCCACTCTTGTGCACTTAATATTTTATTCTCTCTTCTTAATTCATACTTACCACTCTCTTTGTTAAAAAATTCTGAAGATGCTACATCTAATGCTATTGCAAACTTACCATCATATCCCGCTATCTTAATACCCTCTACTAATATATCTAGTGCTTCTTTGTTAGATTGTATTTCTCTTGGTGCGAATGCTCCCTCATATCCAACTCCTACAGAGTATCCCTTACTATCTAATACATCATGTATGGTATGGAATATCTCACTACCTGCTCTTAATGTTTCTCTAAAGTTAGGGAAGCTGTTTTCATTAGGTATGATCATATATTCCTGTATATCAGTAGACCAATTACCATGCTTTCCTCCCTCCATTAGTAATATCTGTGGTCTAGGTAATCTAAAGTTCTCTTCTGAGTATTTCTCACCCCAATATATCATTCCTAGATACTGATATAGCTGTAATCCAACTCTTTGTGAGCATGCTCTACAAAATGCCATAGAACAGGAGAGTATTGCATTACCTCCTATTTTAGATTTATTGGGTGTTCCATCTAACTGTATTAAGAAATCATCAAAATGTTTCTGACTTTCAAAATCTACATCTACAACAGCCTGTTTAATTACTGTATTTACATTCTCAATTGCTTTTAATACTCCCTTCCCTTTATATCTCCCCTTCTCTCCATCTCTTAGTTCTAATACCTCATTCTCACCAGTAGAGGCACCTGAGGGTACGTCTCCCCTTGCTTTATCCTCACTGTAAAGCTCTATTTCAGTTGATATTGTAGGTATTCCTCTAGAGTCTAGTATTTCGATAGCGTGTATATTTTTAATTTTCATACATATTTTTAAGCAATTTATTAATTGATTTTTACATAAAGGAGAGTAGAGAGCAAGGTGCTCAGAATATTGACTTATAGTGAGGTTGGAAATATAATCACGGTAGTAGTGTGATATCGGGATTTTACCGATAAAGACATAGAAAAGTATTTACACTTTTTATATCTTATAGTCACATTCTAAAAAGAACTGCCCTGTTCTTTAACAAGTGAATAGGGGTAGTTATATATATCGGTATATTTCCTTTTAGTTTAGTTCCTGACATTTAGTATCTCTTTAATTAGGGATATTAAGAGTCAGGAATTAGACAATTCTAAAAAAGGAGGCATATTATGGATGAGCTTACTAAGCTCTGGGCCATAGTATGGCCTATTGTTAAGACGATTTTCGAGATGCTAGGTGTATGGGATATTTTTGAATCCCTTACAATATATCTAGTATCAATGATGTTTGTAAGTCTCATTGTAAAATGGATTCTTCCTAAAGAAAAAAAGGGAGGTTTCATTAGTGAGGCTATTCACATATTAGCAGATTTGTTCATTGCTATTTCCCCTGTTTTAGCCGTATATTTTTGGCTAAAAGAGAAATTCCCATTACTTGCAGAGTTAGCTTCATTCATTTTGGAGTTAACAAAGATAGATGACTTAATGGTAGTTATAGGGAAAGTAATAATTCTTTGCATAGTTACATTTGCATTGAGTAGATGGATAATACATAAGGTAGCAGTTATTCTCAAACAAGAGGTACTTAATTGGCCTCTCATTGGTAATATACTCATTGCTGTTATTAATGTAGCAGAGGGATTACTTTTTGCTATGACAGTACTTGTATTACCATTCTTTGCACTTTCTTTGTTTGAAAGAGTAGATCCATATCCAATTGTAGTTGAGGCGGACCCAGTTGTTCAGCCCATTGGTATTAGTAATGATACCTGGAACTACATTGAGATTGGAGTAAAAAGAGCTCAAGCAAATGGAGTAACATGTGATGCTAATCTCTTACTTGCTCTTAAGGAGTATGAGACAGGCAGTAATATCTGTACATTGAATGAGGAGGGTTTACCTCGTCCTAATCAGTGTGCTAGCTATGCTGGTGCTTTGGGAACTTTTCAGTTTTTACCAGAGACATTTAGTAGAAATGCTTCTAGGTACAATGTAGAGGGTTCTTTATGGCAACCAGAAGTAGCAGCTGAAGTTGCATGTTACTTTATTGCAGATGAAGTAAATATATCTTTAAATCAAACTCAAGAAGAATTTGCTTCTGAATTTGCCTCTACTGGTCTCATATGGAATGCAGATCCTAGTGGAGCTGTAAGGATATATGAGAGGGCATTAGAGTTAAGAACTTCTGCGAAGGAGGTAATAGCAAAACAAATAGAAGAAAAGAGAAAGGAAATAGAGGAGAAGATTGAAAAAGAGTATCCTTCATTTGAAGGATATCTATGGCCAGCACCAGAAGGTTCATATCTTTGGTACGCATGGGGATTACCTATGTGGTATGGTCATATTCATAATGGCATCGATATAGCTATGAATGGGTTACCTGCTTTTAAGGTAGTCGCAATAGCTGATGGTCAAGCCCGTTATTGGGATGGAGGTAGTTGTAATGCAGGAGTAATTACACTGCGCACTAACTCTGGAGAAGAGTTCCACTATGTTCATATGGAGTGGGACACTTCTAAGATAGATATCCCAACAGATGGGTCTTGGGTAGAGGTTTCTCAGGGACAATCACTTGGTAGGATTCTAAATGGGAACACTACTTGTTCTATAGGGAATCACTTACATTTGATGAGAACTGATGGATCATATATTGGGCAAGAAGAATTTGATAGGAAATAGAGAATCCAACTCAGAAATGAAAGGAGAATATGATGGATAGCTTTTTCTATATATTAATACTTGTCGGAGGTACAATCCTCGCCTATTACATTGTATTTGTAATTGGTCCAAAGATTGCACCAGCGGGACTTGGAAAGATTAAATGGCCTTCAGGGATCACATTTCTGATTCAATTTGTCTTTCCATCCTTCTTATTGGGGATGTTAGCACCTGCAGTTTTGAAAAATATAAACAAGATGTTTAACATCACAAAAGAAATTGGAGAAAGCGAGTATCTCAGTGTTATAACAAAAACATTTGAAAACAGTGAGAATGCAGGTAGACTTTGGTCTATGATTAGCTTTTTCCTTTTCCTCATTATCTTCAAGTACATTGTAGAAAACATGCCAGACAAACCCTTGGGACTTGGAGCATTCGCTATTGCTGTAATTGTAGTAGTTTTTGCAGCTACTGGCTCATCAGTCCTTTGGGATATTGTGGGAGATAAAATATGGTTGCGCTCTATTGAGTTTTTAGACTCAGTATTTTGGGAAACAGAACCTGGGATAATTATCCGAGAGTGGTGGTTTCCTGAAGCAACTCGTATTCCTCCTGCATGAGGCTAAACATCACCGATGTATTAGGTAATCTTTGCTTAATTGCATTGTTACATACCCCTATTCACCGGTGACTAATGTATTTAAATATTTTAAATATGTTAGTCACTGTATATATATTTTTTTAAATTAAACAGCTAAATATTGTGAGTATAGAGAAAGAAAGTAAAAACTTTGACTATGAAAAGATAGAAAGTAGTATTAACCAATACCATGATATATGGTTTGGTAATGGGTATGTAAATAGGTATGAGTTAGATGACTATACGGAATTTAAAGACCCATTTGAGATGATTGATTACATTAAAGAGGAAGGAAGTGATGAGGAGAAGTATGCCATAGGGGTATTTGAAGAAACGATGTTACAAAATCCAATAGGGTATCAATATGTAAGTAGATTAGAGAAAAAAGATGCTGAGAAGTACAATCAAATAATATGGAAAAATTCTAAAGATTTTTTCTGGTATACAAAAGAGGGACAAAATGTATTAAGTGCATATGCATCTTCAGAAGGAATATCTAAAGAATCCAGTATATCCTCTATCTTAGTTAAAGATATTCTTGATCAATATTTAGAAGCATATGAAAGATTAACCAATGGAAAAGAAAGAGAAGAGGTATTAGAAACATTAGGTTCAACATTACTTCCATATTTCCCAAGGCATATATATGCCCATTTAGGTTTTTGGAGTAAGAGTGAGAATGTATATGCTCTTCATAGATATCAACTAAGTGTGAATCATTACCAATAGAGGTTGTAGAAACTAAACAGAGTGAATACCTACTATCTAGTGAAGAGGATTTACCTAAGGAGTACAGTAGTAATCCGGAATTAAAAAACTCACAGTATGAGAGATTTATATCTACATTAGAGCTTTACAGAATACCTGGGTTTGTAGAAAACAAATATGAAGAGTTTAGAAACTTTTTCCTCTTACAATTAAAATATCCAACAGCTAAAGAAGATTTAATTGATGGTAGTTGGGGATACAGAGGTATAGAGATATTAAAAAGAATAGGGGAGTTTTCAAAGGATAAGGATTCTAGATTTAATACTCTTTCAGAGAAATTCCTTAGCAATATTCTGTTTGATAAAGAGTTGTATTCTGTAGTTGATTCTTTAAGAAGGTATGAGATTAATTTAGAAAAATCTAAAGAGAAGCACTCTAAGGTAAAAGAGAAAGATTTAGAGATATCTGTAGCGTATAAAGATATATTAGATAGATCTTTTAATAATCCAAAATATATATCATGGGATTGGTTTAAAAAAGAGGGATCAAATATTTTAAGAAGTATGTATGAGTATACTCCATATATGTATATGGATATTGTTAAAAGGTATGTAGATATGTACTGTTTTGATAGCAATCTTACAGAGCAAGAGAGTGGAGATATTAGGAAAATATTACTTACTCTTTTTCACTTAAATGTTAAAGAGAGTAATGAATTACTGTATAAAGGGTATACAGATTTAAAGGATTCTAAAAAACATATTAAAGGGGAGAAAGCTATAGATTTTCTCTTTGGTAAAGAGGATGGTGATATTAGAATAGAGGAGAATTTAGAGTTTTTTAAAAGTAGCGAAGATTGGGTAACTTTCTTTAAAAGTAATTCATTTAATAGGAATCTAGTATATCTTTTTAATAATGATAATGAGCTTTTCAATATAATAATTAATTCCTTGATGAAAAGCTCTCCTACATCTAAAGATTCAAACTATTTTGATAATGTAAGAATGATTAATATTGTAGGTAAGAAATTACAAGAGCAGTATGAGAAGGGTGCTGTAACATTAGAGGATTACTTAGGAGAAGAAAGGCAAGAGATAGAGAGAGCTATTGTAAGAAATGCTATTAAGCTTTGTACACCTCCAGATGTAAGATTAACTGTTAATGTGGAGGTAGATACCCCTGAGTTCTTTAAAGCTCTTTTTGAACAGTATTTAAATCAGTATAGTGAGATTGTTAAAAAATTAGGGGATTTAAATCTTAATTATGATGGCAAGAGTATACAAATATATACTGAAAATATTTCACAGGAGTTATTAGATAGTATTAAAGCACTAGACTTAAAGTATGTAATTGAGAAAGATAGGGTATTGGTAGATATAGAGAGTAGGGAAGATATTGAGAGGAAATTAATAGGTATATTAATATCTCCAACTCTTTTTGAATGGAGGGAGGATGATAAGAGTAATGATAATACTCAAAATGGTAGATTAAGAACACTCTTTTTCTTACCACAGAATATAGATGTAGCTTACAAAAAGAATGGTAAGGTATCTCCTTTTACTACTACATTTTCAATACCTCAAAAGAAGCATTTTGTACAGAATTACTTACAGTGGTACTTAGATGTTAAGAGTACAAGTGGGGATCTTAAATCTCTTAATACTGTAGTAGCATCATGGTTAATTGGAACAGGCCTTTCTGATATGAGAAAGGATGTATATAAACAGATAGAACAGATTTCTAAAGAATCTGATAGGGTATGGAAAGATTTAGAACAGGCTTTAGCAATATCATACGAATATGAGAGGTTTAAGAGATTAAATGTTTTAGAGAAGTTCCTTTTAGCAGTAAATATTGAACAGTTAATGCCATTGGTTAATGAGGATAGATTCCAAACATCTTTAATTACAGCCTCTATTATTAAATCTACCTTAGAGATAGCTAAGAAGGAGTCTGTACTAAAGGGTATTATGCAAACCTCTGCTACTTTACAAAATGAATTTGAGGGTACTAGCTCTATTTCATATCTTGCTAAGGAAAAAAGAGAGAGGGTAGAGAAAGCTCTTAAGGGATTAGGTTTTACTCCTACAGATGATGGTTTAGAGATGTTTAGAAATATATGGATTAATTTCTGGTATCTTAGAGGTTTTAGAGGTGAGTCTCAAACATTAAAGATAACATCTGCTGGAATAGAGATTTCTAATCCTAAAAGAAATATGTATGAGTATGAAAAGAGAAAGAATGAAACTCAGCCATTAGCTAGAAAGTATGAAGGGGGACAGGATAAGATTATCGTCTCTTGGTCTCAAATTAGAGATGTTAAAGAGACAAAGATAGATATGATTCCCTCTAAGGATATAATTATTAAGTTCTTTACATCGCTTGCTAGTGCTACTGGAAAAGAGAAAAGACCAGAATTTATATTAGATATAGAGCAACAGGGTCCTGCAAATATTATTTTAAAACTACCTGGAAGAGATGAGCCATTGTGTGAGATATTTGCTATACATAAGCCTATGGAGTTCTGGAAATTACTTAAGGATTTAGCTAACCTAATGGTAGATGAAGAGGCTTCTGAGGATGCATTGGAGCTTTTAAAGATGTTAGAAAAGAATTAATTTAAATATATATTTTAATATGGGAGATTTTAAAGATAATGCACTTTCATACACAAATGAGTTTTTTAATAACCTTGGTAAAAATCTTGGCTTAGATGATGATGGTGATTTAGATATCGAAAAAGAAACAGATAGGGAGATAGAAAGACTAAATATATCTAAAGAGAGTAAAGAGGAGTTAGACTCCTTTATTGATGATATCCCTGAAAAGATAGAGAGATATATTTCAGAGGATAAAGAAATCAAAGAGAGAAGGAATCCTTTCGTAGAAAAAACCTTAACAGTGTGGGAATATATTAAAGAAAAGAATAATGAATCAAATAGATATAGAAAAGAATATCTCGCTATACAAACATTTACTCTTGGTACAGTATTAACATTTGCAGGTAATGTACATCCTTTAGCTAAGTTTTTAGGAGCCCCTATACTAGTTAAGGTAGGATATTCAAATAGTAATATATTAAAGAAGGTATTTAGTGAAAAGGATTTAGAAAAGTATATGCATATTAAATTAGAGGATGCTTTTAAGAAGTAATAGTGTATAATATCTCTGTTGTTTAAAAGAGTTAGATTTTTTGCTAAAATATCACCACTTTAAGCCGAGGTGGTGAAATTGGCAGACACGCTACCTTGAGGTGGTAGTGAGACTTATACTCTCGTGCAGGTTCAACTCCTGTCCTCGGCATATGTTAGGGGCGATTAGCTCAGCTGGCTAGAGCACTTCGTTTACACCGAAGGGGTCATAGGTTCGAATCCTATATCGCCCACCATTGTCTATTTGTTTCCTCTTTTTCTAAGGTGATATATTAAAACTTCGGGGATTTTGCAATCCGTAGCATACTTAGTAGGATACTCTTTTTCTGCTTTCTTAATTGGCTTAGGTTCAACAAAATCTAATAATTCAAAACCTGAATCTAAAATATCTTTAATTTGTTCTCCAATAGTCCTGTGGTAATTAATTGATTCAAAGTTCTCTCCAAATTTAATATGGACTTCTCTTGAGTTAAGATAATCTCCGTAAGTTTCCTGACAACTACCATCATCTAACTTAGAACTACCTAAAATCTTATATGTTCTATCACCAAGCTTTTTTACCTCTAGGATTTTTTTAATAGGGTGTATGATTGAAAAAATAAGCTCTCCATTCTCTTTCAACAAATGGCTGCTATTAGATAGGAATTTTTTATAACTTGGTAAATAATGTGCGACAAAACCAGCATACGCAATATCAAAAGTCTCCTCAATAGAGAAAGTTTCTGCATCACCAATATAAAAAGGTATATTAGGATACTTTTCTTTTGCAATATTTATAAGCTTTTCTGACATATCAAAACCAACAACTTCTGCACCCTTCTCATAGAACATATTTGCCTCTGCTCCATCACCACATCCTATACATATAATTCTTTTATTTTTTACATTCCCCATCAGATTTATTATTGCCGGTTTCTCAATATGTGTATGAGTATAATTTGTTAGGGAGTATTTACTTGTCCAGTTTCTCGCATTCCTATTGTAAGAATCTTTAATTTTTTGCTTAGAGTTCATCTCTTCTTATTTATATTTTATTTTATTTATGATTAAGTATATATGGTTCTTAAGTTTCAAGCTATTACATCACATCATTTCCAATTGTAAAAATTTTTTGTTTAATATATATTAAATAAATAAGTTAAACAGTATTTCTATGGATCTAATGAAATACATAATAGCAGCAGGTCTAAGCTTAATAGTAAGTATA
>JAVEVH010000027.1:0-9690 GCA_034005145.1 Candidatus Dojkabacteria bacterium
GCATCCGCTATCCTTAATTTAAAAAGGTCTTCAACATTCTCTTCCCCTACCCTATTTAAAAATCTTCTTACAGCTGAATCACTCCACTGACTTAGAGAAATCTCTCCCTCTTTCTTATTTTCAAGTTGGGAATGAGGATAGTAAAACATATGGTTTTTAACAAGTAGTTTAGTCCTCTCTATCTCTGATTTAGAAAATTTTAAACGCTTCAAAATGGTTTCTACCATTTCTACACCAACAACATCATGACCATAGAAATGTCCATTACCCATATCTGTTCTAGGTTTAGCAATATCATGTAGTAATGCAGCTAACTTAACAGAATCCTGCGCAAAATCACATGTCCTAATACTGTGTGTATATACATCATGAGCATGAAAGAGCTTCTGTTCAACACCATATCCTTCTAGTAACTCTGGAAGAAAGATATTTAATAGGCCTGTTTGTCTCATTAACTCTATACCCTTAGAAGGCTTAGGAGAATTTAAAAGTAATTTCATAAATTCATCCCTAATTCTCTCCATTGAAACCTGCTTTGCTACAGGTAAGCTTTCTTTAATAGCATTAAATGTCTCTTCCTCTATTTCAAAATCTAATTGGGAAGCTAATCTACAAGCCTTGAATGCTCTTAATCCATCCTCTTTGAATCGTTCAATAGGTGTACCTACAGCCTTAATTAATTTCATATTAATATCTGTAATACCTCCGAAAGGATCATGTATATCCCACTCTCTCTCTATCTCCTCACCATCTAACAAATCTGAAGTCAAATCTAGTGCCATAGCGTTAATTGTAAAATCTCTTCTACCTAAATCCTTATCCAAATCGTTTACAAACTCTACCTTACTAGGCCATCTACCATCTATATACTCTGCTTCACTTCTAAAAGTAGTAACTTCTACCTCCATATTCTCTCCATCAATATCTTCTACCAAAGCTATTACAGTTCCAAACTTTGCCCCAGTAGAAACAGCCTTAGGAAAAAGCTCTAACATCTCATCTGGTAGTGCATTAGTAGCTAAATCAAAATCATGGGGTTTTTTACCCATAACTATATCTCTAATTGCTCCCCCAACAAGATATACATCATATCCTTCTTTAGAAAGTATCCTTGCTACTTTCTGTACATATTTGGGAATTGTAAACTTTATTTTCATTTTGTTAATCTCCTTAATAGATAGTACCAAAGTAAAGGAAATACAACAAGAAAAGGAAACATATTAATACTTGTCTGGGGTAATTTCTTAACACCTAAAACTTCTCCCATACTCTCTTCTATTAATACCTCCTCTTCAATTACATCATCCTTTTTACCTTCTAATACTATCTCACCACTGTACAATGTATACGGTATTCTTGTAACACAAAAACTATCCATATATGGCTTAACCCTAGAACCAATATATGAAAGATATTGACCGTTCTCTTCCCTAACACCAGCAACTATGACAGACTCTCCTACATAGTTAGATTCCATATGTTCACCTTTTACTGCACACTGTTGATATTCATTGGGATCATATATACCTGCATATCCTAAATTCAAACTCTCTCCTACCTCTAATACATACTCATATATATACTCTTGCTTAGGAGCAAAGTCTCTTGCCAAGGAATATTGGCCATGAGTAAAAACGGTATCCCTTAATATTATGTCTGAATCATTTTTTACATACACCCTTACTAGAACAGATTCTTCATCCCTTTGTGCTTCCCACTTAATAAATTGAAGGGCAGGTTTAACATATACCCTATCTAGTATCATTCCATTGGTAAATCCCCCCTGCGTATTAACTACTCCTACACCAGGATATGTTTTCACTATCCCATCTCTTGGATAGTTGTAGATTATGTATTTAACAGGAATGCTCTGATACTCACCATCTATATACAAAACTTCTCTTAAATCTCCATTAGCAATATCCTGCTTAGAAAGGAGTACTTTTAAAGAAGTAACATTTACATCCTCCCCTGCCCTATTCTCTGACCAATATATGAAATCTAGAGATGAGTATGGAGGCAAAGACACTCTGTCATACACATCCCAGTTCCTAACTAACCCATATCTCCAATCATCTTCTGTTACATCAGATATATTAATATTTGAGAGTATCCAACTGCTACTAGTACCTGAAACTTTAGAAGTATCATACTCAACACAATTAGGACACTTTTCACTCTCTAAAAGCTCTCCTATTCCATACCCTAAAGTATCAAAATACCTATTGTATGTTATATCTCCATCATTAGAAAAGTAAAAATCTGCTAAAGCAGTATCTATACTAAGTAAGAGTAAAACAAATGAAAGTAAAATCTTTCTCATTAGATATCTCAATTAAATTAGATATCTAATTTTAGAGAGTAAAGATTAAAAAATACTTAAATATCCTTTTTCCACTTTTTACGATCTATCCTATCTAGCTCAACACCTTTTTGGATAATGCTGACTATAATAACGAGGAACATAATTACGCTTACCCCAAATACTACAAAATCGTACTGAGTTAACCAGTGACCAAATACATCGTAATATTTAACAGGCAGGAAGAAGAGAACGGTAGTAAATATTGCTCCAATTATTCTCATCTCTGTAGGACCAAATAATCCAAAAGAGTATTTAAATTCGTTTTGAACATATGTAACCAATTCCACATGAGCCATTAAAACTAGATACATTATCCCAAATAGCATAGCAATCTCTATCTTTACATAACCAGAGAGCCCTAGTCCTAAAGTAAATATTATTACAGCAAGACTATCAACGATATGATCAATGTAATATCCAAAATTAGGCCTAGTCTTTTTCCTATACCTTGCCAAACTACCATCAAAACTATCTCCAAACCAATTAAGAAAAAGACCTACGATAACGAGTATAAGGTAGTAATGATTCATAAAGCCTAAAATAAAACCCATCGCAGTAAGAACATACCCAATAATACCAAGCCCTGTTAATAGATCAGATGTAACCCACATAGGAATCCTTGGACATATCCACTCCTTAGCTTTTTCCTCAATATTTGCTGTAATTCCAGTATTTATTGCATTCTGATCATCCCTTCGATACTCTACTTTCAACTTACTTATCTGCTCTCTAATCTCTCTCTCTAATGTTTTGTTAAAACCCATTGTAACCCTATCTATAAACTCTTCAACCGATTTAACATCAAAAATATTAAATTCATGCTCATCCTTCTTACTATTCTCATTACCATTATTCTTTATACCAAACATGTATTTCGAACCTATTTAATTTAGTTAAACGTATTATATCAAATTGTATGAAGAAGGTCTGTCCTAGCTCTGTCCCCATTCAGATTACTAACCGTTTACAAATTCCGTAGTCTATAAAACAAATAATCCGACCTTTATACCTAGCCAGAAGCAACAAGGTGGTAGAAAATAGTTTGTATTTTTGGTCGAAAAAACGCATAAGGGTTGTACCAAATACTGTAACAACGGTCTTTGTACCAGTAAAAGAGGGACAGACCTAGGACAGACCTCCTCTACCTTATTTATTGATAACAGTATCTATACATGATAATTTATATTATAAATGGAATTAAAAGCACCTGCCCCATTGGGTGAAAGTGAAAGAAAAAAAGAGTCTCCTCTTAATAAACCTACCCAGGGATATCAAAATGACGGAATAAAACAGGAGAATACCCCTACTCCAAAATTTGATTTCAGTTGGTTAAAATTACCCAAGCTTAATATCACTCCACAAAAGAAGAGGAAGATAATAGAGATATCGTTGATAGCGGTACCAGCTCTCTTACTATTAATACTCTCCATAATGATAATCTCTTTTGTTAAATCAGAACCGTATAGAATGTCAAAAGAGTTCTTAGAAAGGATTGAAAATAGAGATATTACAGGTGCTTACAATATGACTACTGATGCGTATAAATCAGCAGAGACTTTAAAAGATTTCAAAAAATTAACAGATAAATTAAACTCAGTAGATATATCTAACCCTAAAGAAAAAGATAGATATATGGAAGAGATCCCTGGTATGGGACAGTACGCTCATATAAAGTATAAAGTGTCGGGATACTATGTTGATATTACTGTATTTAATGATGAAATAGATTGGGGTATACACACTGTTACACTATCCCTTATTGATTAGTAATTAAGAGATATAACTCTCTCTTTATAGAAATTTTCTAATCCCAAAGTTATTAATCTATCTATTACTTTCGAGTATGACATACCACTCTCTTCCCATAGTTTGGGGAACATACTAATAGATGTAAAACCAGGAATACTGTTTACCTCATTAACAAATACTCTACCATCTTTTAATAGGAAAAAATCTACCCTAGCAAACCCTTCACACTCTAAAACTTCATATGCTCTTCTGGCCATAAATCGTATTTCATCACTTTTCTCTTTATCTATATCTGCAGGAATAACTATCTTAGCACCATCTTTTTTTATATATTTTGCCTCATATGAATAGTACTCATCATTAGGAATAACCTCACCTAAACATGAAGCCTTAGGCACCTTGTTACCTATTACACCACACTCTATCTCTCTTCCTTCGATAAGTTCTTCGATTAAGACCTTCTTACCATATTTAAAAGCTTTCTTTATATTCGCTGTCAAAGAAACAGCAGTATTGACCTTACTTGTACCAATTGAAGATCCTGAATCAGCCGGTTTAACAAAAGCCTTTGTACCAAACTTAAAAAGTATCTCATCATTATTAACCTTTGAGATATTGGAATATGAGATAAAGTCTACGACAGGAATACCCGCATCTCGAAGCAATCTTTTTGTTACATCCTTATCCATACATATAGATGAACTTAATACCGAAGAGCCTACAAATGGTACATTGGCTATCCTTAATAGACCCTGTATAGAGCCATCTTCTCCAAAGGTACCATGTAATACAGGAAATACAATATCCACTATTTCTTTTTTGGAAGGCTTAGTAATATTGTATATCTCTCCACTAGATTGAGGTAGAAATGTTACTCTATCTGTAGTAGTTTGAATTAATCGAGAGAAACTTTTACTCTTTAAAAGGTATTCAATATCTTGTAGAAACCATTCTCCTGTTTTAGTAATGCCAATTAGAACAATATCATATTTATCTTTATCAATAGCCTTAACAACATTTTTAGCAGACTCTACAGACACAGAGTGTTCTGCTGATTTACCACCGTATAGTATTGCAACTTTTATCTTCTTTGCCATATTGAGGATATCAATATATTTTTAATGGCGGAGAGAGTGGGATTCGAACCCACGGTACGGAAACCCGTACAACGGTTTTCAAGACCGTCACTTTCGACCACTCAGTCATCTCTCCATTGCCACAGATTATATCATACTAATCTCTCATTTCCTTTATTGACTAAACCGTATATCTTACATATCATCATATATATGCCCACGATATTAAAAATATTTCTTACAATATATATATGTATCTCCCCTGCCCTTCTTTTTGCTGCAGAATTAGATTCTACTAATTACAAAATAGTGGGTGCTACTACTAAAGGAGGAGCAATTCTTGAGACCGCAAGTGGAGATTACTCTGCTCTATTAGAAGTGGGAAGGATATCAAATAATCCAAGGAACTATTCTACAAGTTATAAACTGCTAACAAGTCCAGAAGAAGCTTTCTTACCTGCAGTACCAGAAGTATCTTGCTTTGAAACTACTACATCAGGATCCTCTAGCTGTACGACTGGACCATCAGAGCTATCAACAGGTGGTATGGTAGCAATATGTGGACCTAGTGGTTGCTATGACAAAGCAAGATTTGAAATTGATATTAATGGTAATCCAACAGACACACTTTACGCAGTAATGATATCTACGGATAACTTTGTGTCTGATATTAAGTATGTAGATGGTTCATCTTTCTGGCCAGAGAGTATAAATACACATAACCTAAGTGATTTTTTAACAAAGGTAGATTGGGAAACGCCTGATTTTAATATACAAGGTCTTCAAACAGCTACTACCTACTATATTAAAATAATTGCTTTACACGGTGACTTTACCCAAACAGAAGAGGGTCCTGTTGCTAATGCAACTACCTCTGCAGGTTCAATATTTTTTGATTTAGATATAGATGATGAAACAGGAATAACTACAGAAACAGCATCTCCATATACTATCTCCTTTACCGGAGCATATGAATTAATTGGAGGATCTGCAGCTATTACAGCAGAAGATAGAATCTGGATAGATGGAGGTACTAATTCACAAGGAGGATTTGCAATCATAGTGAGAGGAGTAAATGGTGGTTTAAAAAGTAATACAACAGGACAAACTATAGTATCAGCAACAGTAGATTTAAATACCGTACCTGACGGATTCGGGATACAAAGTGAATATATTAACTATGATACTTATCCATATCTAGGCTCTATTACAGCAACAGCTCCTTACAGTGGTACTGGTAATTCAGTGGGGATAGTTGGAACTACCGCTACAAAAGTTTATGAATCAGAAACTCCAGTATTCAATGGAAGGATGGCTTTAAAAGTAATCGCAAAACCTGGTACAAATAAGACTGCTGCTACTGATTATCAAGAGACAATTTACTTTGTATTAATTCCTAGATTTTAACTCTTGACAGCGTACTTTAGAGAATGTAATCTGTACTATAGAAAATAAATATGAATTCTAAATTTTTAATCTGCCCAATGTGAAGAGTTTGAAAACCAGTATGAAGATTGTAATCCCAACACTCTTTTTAGTACTTTCTACCGCCTTCTTTATAGTTTTCTCTGCACAGGCAGGGACATTAGCTGCAGTATATATCTTCATGAGTAGATTAAAAGTAAACCTAAATGGAAGTGGTGCACAAGCAGTACAAATGATTCTTGCTATTGATACTGCAACAAGCATCGGGTCTGGTGGAACAATAGAAATAGCATTCCCAGATGATGAAGATTCCTCATGGTGTAGAACAGCTGGTGCTTTGACGGTTACGGGAGTCAGCTCCTCTAGCGTTGATTTAAGTGCTACCAATTGGCAAATTGATGCTGTTCTTCCTACTTCAGGAACACTTGGAGCAACTTGTAGTCAGGGTGGAGCAGGAACTACTGATAAAATTGTAATAACAGCAGTAGGACCTTTAACTGCAGGAACTACATATGGAGTACAAATCGCAAGTAACACTGGGATAATAGGTACAAACAGTACTATTGGTGAGCATATCTTAACTGTAACTGCTTCTCAAGGTGCAACTACAGATTCTAAATCATTTAAAATATATCTACTCACTGATGATGCCGTAGTTGTAAGTGCTACTGTTTCAGCTGTCCCGACTGTAGTTTGTTCTATAAGCACAAACACTGTAAATCTTGGAACCTTATATCCAGGAGGTACATATGCTACTGGCTCCCACACTATTAGTACTTCAACTACAGGGCAAGGGTACTATTGGGCTGCTTATGGTACCGGTGATGGAGGTGTATCAACAAATGATGCTGGACTTTGGAGGAGTGGAGGAACCGTAGCAGCTGATTTAATACGATCTGGTGCTACCGCAACATTAGATTTGACTAATGCCACTATTTCTGGCTTTGGTCTGACGCTTTCTGACCCTGATGGCGCTGGATCAGCTATTGTAGCAACAAATTTCTCCGATGCTTCTGCTGGGACTTTTGGTACAATTGATAGATTATATGCGGGTGCAAAGTTAATTCTCTCTCAAAATGGGTCACAGGGTTCTGCTGAAAACTCCACAGTAACATACGGTGCAAAAGCTGGAGCTACTAATCCTGCAGGTACATACCAAGAAACTGTTTACTTTGTATGTGGTGGTTACTACTAGTAGTTGATATACTTGGACATGAAATCTTTACTTAAATATAACAGCATATTATTACTGCCCGTAATAATACTTATTCTAAGTGTTTACCCTGTTTTTGCCCAAGCTTCTCTTTCCATCGGTGTTGCACCAACCTCAAAAGTCTTAAAGATGTTACCTGGAGAAACATATTCTGATGAAATAGTTTTCTGGAACTTATCTCAGGACAGCGATACCTATAAAGTTTTTATCAGTAGTTTTCAACAGATAGAGAATCAACCAGGTACTGCAATAATCTTAACAGAAGAAGAGGATGCTCTAGCACCCTACTCTGCTTCCAAGTGGATTACTGTATCCAAAAGTTCCTTAATTTTAGAACCAAATAAAAACACCAGATTACAATACTCAATAACTGTACCAAGTGATGCAACAAATGGTGAGTTTAATGCAGAGATTTTCCTTATATCCGAGAATGACTACAACCTTCAAGGTACTGCTACATTTACAAATCTCGCTGCTGGTATGCCTATCCTAATACAAATTGGAGACGACTATGTTCAAAATGCAGAGTTACTTAGATTTGTAGCAGAAAAGAAAGTATATGAAAAAATCAATGTAGACTTCTTAACCACTATTAAGAACTTAGGAGACACACATATAACTCCAACAGGTGAGATATTAATAGAAAATATATTTAGACAAGAGGTAGCTAGAATACCATTCAATAAGAATGCTCAAAGCCTTCTTAGAGACAATCTTGGCAACTATGTAGATAATTGGACTCAATCAGGATACATTTCCCCTAACAAGGCTATAGCAGTTGGCCCTATGAAAGCTAGATTAATGGTTACATACAGAAGCTTTCAGCCTGGTTTTGCAGTATTAGCTAGCGAAACATCTTTCTGGATAATTCCATGGAAGATTATAATTGCTATCCTTATTGCTACTCTTCTTGTTATAATAATTAGAATAACTAAGAAGAAAATAAATAGAAAGAATGAAATTTCTTAAAATCCTTTTTACACTAACATTTATATATACCTTACTTGGTATACCCCTACTCCATGCAAGTAGTAGTATTGATCCTGCAATTAGAAGAATTACACTTGCACAAGGAGAAAGAAAATACGGTAGTGTAGTATTTAAAAATGGTGAAAACAAAGATATACAGGTACTACTAACACCATACACCTATAATCCTAAGACAGATGAGATTACAGAAGATAAGAAAAATATTTTTATAAAGGTAGATACAGACAGTATAAAAGTAAAAGCAAACTCATCTTACAATATTAAATATGAAATATTACCACTTAGTAATTTACCAGATGGAACATACTTTAATATCCTAGCTATTACACCTGTTACTGATTCTAACAATGTAAAAATAAATCTAAGTGTATCCCAATTAGTTATATTAAATGTCGTAGACCCAAAAGATCAAGTTAGAGGTATTACTACTACACAGTACTCTACACAAATAGAAGTAAAAAGAAGAGGAATCCCTTTCATACTACCCACAGTACTTAAATACAGTATAAAGAATAATTCTAACTACCTACTTACACCACAAGGAAGAATAGATATATTTAATGAGAAGAATAGCTATCAACCTACATATCTTTACCTTAATGAAAAAGGCGAGAATATATACCCAGGAGAAACATTAGAAAAAGAAATTAAAGTACCTACTTGGTACATACAAGATCTCTTTATTAAAAGAATTGTAAAAGCACAAGTATATAATGGTGTAGATAACAATGCTCAGGATATAGAAATAGAGATTAATAACTATATATTTGAATTGCTTGCATTACTGATAGTAACAGTAATAGGTATACTACTTTCTAAGTCTTTAGCTGAAGATATTTCTAAAAAGAGAAAAGCTTAGAGAAAGGACATTA
>JAVEVH010000028.1:0-6028 GCA_034005145.1 Candidatus Dojkabacteria bacterium
CATTCCTTTCTCCAAACTCATCCATACTACCTGACATAATGAGGTATTCTACAGCCCTTTTTTGTATATTATGTATAGACATCCTCTCTATGAAATCATCTAGATTTTTAAATTCTCCATTCTCTTTCCTTTCATTTACAATGGCTTGTACAATATCACTCCCTATATTTTTTATACCTCCTAAACCAAATCTAATACTGCTATCACCCTCAATACTAAAGTAGAATTTACTTCTGTTTATGGTTGGAGGTAGTACATCTATACCTAGTCTTTCACACTCATTTAAATCTATTATCACTCTATCAAAGTTATCTAAATCTCCCTCTAATAAGGCTGCCATGAACTCTAGGGGGTAGTGTGCTTTTAGGTATGCTGTCCAAAATGCAACAGTAGCATATGAAGCACTGTGTGCTTTATTAAAACCGTAATTAGCAAACTGTATTAGCTTATCCCACAATCTTTCTGTTTCTTTAACATCAAAGCCATTCTCTTTAGCTCCTTTTAGAAACTTAGGTTTCTCTTTATCCATTATCTCCATCTTTTTCTTACCCATAGCTCTACGAAGTAAGTCAGCAGCACCTAATGTATATCCACCTACGATTTGTGCAATTTTCATTACCTGCTCCTGGTATGTGATAACTCCATTGGTAACCTCAAGTACCGGTTTAAGATCTTCAAAGATGTAATCAGGTTCCTGTTTACCATTCTTAACTGCAACGTATTCAGATATATATTGCATAGGGCCTGGTCTATACGCTGCTAGAAGGTAACAGATGTCTTCTTGAGTATTAGGTTGAAGTGCTTTAATTGATCTTCTCATACCTTCACTCTCTAATTGGAATACACCTACTGTATGTCCACTCTTAATTACATCAAATGTAGCCTTATCATTTGGGTCTAACTTAGACAGATTTATCTCTTCCCCCCTATTAGCTTTAACCTTAGTAATAGCTTCCCCTATTACATTCAAATTCCTTAATCCCAAGAAATCGAATTTCATTAATCCTACATACTCAATATCAGACATTTCAAACTGAGTCATACCCATACCACCACCATGAGAATCCCTTTGGATAGCGCAGTAGTTAACAACAGGATCAGGAGTAACAATTATTCCACAAGCATGAGTAGAATTACCCCTACATATGCCCGCAACCTTCCTAACAGTATCTGCTAGCTTCTTAGTTACTTCTGAGGAGTTAATTATTTCTGCAAACTCTGGATTATGCTCTATCATGTAATCAATATCTCTTGCCTTACCAAAGAGTATCTCTACCATCTTAGCCAACTTATCAGTTGTACTTAACTCTATACCTAGAACCCTTCCGACGTCTTTAATAGCTTGTCTAGTTTGTAGCTTACTAAATGTACCAATCTGTTTTACATTCTCTAATCCATATTTCTTAATTGTATATTCTAGTAACTCATCTCTTCTCTGATCTGCAATATCAATATCAAAATCAGGAGGAGAATCTCTCTCAGGATTTAAAAATCTTTCAAAGTAAAGCTCCCATGATATCGGTTCTAAATCTGTAATATCTACACAGTATGCGACTACAGAACCACATCCAGAGCCTCTCATGCCTACTACAATACCGTTATCTCTACAAAATATTACGAAATCCCTAACTACTAAGAAGTAATCATTATACATCTTGTCATTAATGATCTTTAACTCATATTCAATTCTCTCTTTTAACTCCTTAGTAATCTTTCCATACTTAAGTTTAGCTCCCTCCATAGTAAGCTCTTTTAGATATGTCTCAGAGGTATGACCTTTAGGTAAATCCAAAAATTTAGGTTCTACTCTTCCAAATGTAATATCAAAATCCTCTATCATATCTACAATCTTTTGAGTATTTTCAATAGCTTGGGGTATATCTTTAAAAAGATCTTCCATCTCCTTGGGAGTCTTAACATAGAATTCATTAGTAGGCATTCTTCTTCGAGTTGGATTATCCCAGGTTTTACCATCTGCAATACACCACAAAACCTCTTGTATATCTGCATCTTCCCTATTTAAGTAATGAGAATCACATGTAGCTACTAAGGGTAGATCTAATTCTTTAGAGATTTTTAATAGACCTTCATTAACAGTATCTTGTTCAGGCATACCGTTTCGCATTAGTTCGATAAAGTAGTTATCTTTAAAAAGTTCGGAATATTTTTTAGCATTCTCTAGAGCTAAGTTATAGTTGTTTTCTAATAAAGGTCTAGATACAGTACCTGCTAAACAGCCAGAAAGAGCAATTAAACCCTCTGAGTATTTAGAAAGAGTCTCAAAATCTATCCTAGGTTTGTAGTAGAAACCATCCATATGAGCTATAGAGACAATCTTTACAAGGTTTCTGTAACCCTGTAAATCCTTAGCTAGTAACACCATATGATTATACTTATTATCTATTCCGTAATCTTTCTGACTCATTTCTCTTGGAGCAATATATATCTCGCACCCAAGTATTGCCTTTAACCCTGCTTCCTTCATAGCGCTCTTAAACTTCAAAGCACCATACATATTTCCATGATCTGTTAGAGCACAAGCTTTCATCCCACTTTCTTGTAATTTGGAGACTAGAGCCGGTAACCGTATTGTTGCATCCAACAGAGAGTACTCTGAGTGGAGATGTAAATGTGTAAACATAATTTGTTAGCTCATCAAGTTCTGATATACTAGATTAGTATGAATGAGCCATATATTTCAAGTATATACAGAAAAGACAGTAAGAAAGCGAGTATCTTAAACTCTAATATCTTAAGACTATCTCTATTCGCACTCACTTTAGTAATATATACCCTCTTTATTTCGCCCTTAATTGAAGGTACCCTCAGAAATTCAATCTTAAATGGTATTAGAGAAAGTAAGAAAGTTACTCTTAACTACCTTACACCTTTGTATGGACAAGAAATGTATACAAATGAATATACCCTTAATACTATTTCTACGACAGATGTATTTACAAAAGTATCGGGTAAAACAGATATTAAAACTGAAGACCCAAGAGTAGTTGTAATGAAAAGATTCTTACTAGATTACAACTCACCAATGTATCCTTCTGCAAGAACCTTTATAGAGGAAGCTGATAGATATGGATTAGATTGGAGATTAGTAGCATCAATATCTGGAGTTGAATCAGCATTCGGTAATCTAATACCAAGAGGGACAAACAATGCTTGGGGATGGAGAGGAGTGAATAAAAATGAACAGGGATGGAGTCAATTTAGTACATGGGACGAAGGTATATCTATTGTTACCTCAAGATTAGCACTAGGATATGGTACAAGCCTTACTCCATTTCAAATAGAGGCTACATACTGTCCTCCCTGTGGTTTAAATCCTGCACATGCTTGGGCAAATGGTGTAGCAAGATATATGAGAGAGCTTAAATATTACCTTGACAATATTAATTAATTATTTTACCCTCTCTATATGGGATTCCTTTTTAGAATACTTTACATTTTAACAGCATTTGTAGAAACATTACTTGTGTTTAGAATTGTTCTAAAGGTAGTAAATGCAAATGCTACCCATTCATTTGTAGCTTGGATCTTTGATACCTCAGATATTTTCATATCGCCATTCAAAGGAATACTCTCTAATGAGATCTGTTTAGATAGGTTCTGTATAGAGTTAACTCCCATAGTTGCTCTAGTATTCTTTTCTATTGTAGGATTCGTATTTTCAGAGCTTTCAAAGTCCTTTAGAAAGACAGAATAAGGGGTTTTGTGATATAATCACTCTCATATGGCAAAGATAGACCTTAAGCAATCTTGTGGATTGCCAATATTTTATAGTGGTGAAGACCTGTTGCCCCAAGGACTAACAATTGGTGATACTTCTACAATATGTATAGATGATATTCGCTCCCAATTACTTAATGAAGATCTCAATTGCCCAGCAATCTTTTACAAAAAGTATAAGGATATAGATAAGGATGATATATTTAAAAACAAAGATATCAAGCTTAATATGTATCTCATATATCCTAATTTAGCAGGAATAGAGTATACAAAAACATTTGCTACTAGATGTAAAAGCTATCCAAGAGTATTAGAAGTAACATATGGAGGCGGTATTGTACTACTCCAGAAATATGATTCCCCTCTTAATCACAAGGTATTTAAAATATTGGTTAAAAAAGGTCAGAAAGTAATAGTACCTTCTGGATATACATGCACTATTGTAAACTCTAGACAAAACTCTAACCTAATAGTGTTAGAGATGTATTCAAGGGATGCTAAACCAAGAATTGTCCTTGATGATCGTAAGGGAATGTCCTATTATATTATTAGAAAGAATGCTAAACAGGAGACTGTTAGAAATCCTGAATACAAGATTGTAAATGAACCTGAAAAGATCAATCCTGAAACCATTCTCTCTAAGTATGGGATAACTAGTAAAACTCCCATTGTAAAACAAATAATGAGAAAATATGAGAGATTTGAATGGCTTTTTCAAAAAGATTCTGTTGATATCTAGTATCTTTCTTTTACCATTTTCATTCTCAAACAAAGTACAAGCCTCCGATTCATTTAAAGTCTACTCTGATTTCCATCATGTATGGAGTGGTACTACCATTAATTCAACTATATACCTAACAATTACATCTGAAAAAGAGTCTACTCTACTTACTTACTATACAATAACCATACCCAATGAAGAAATCTCTCCTAAGGTATTTTCAATAAATAGGAATGAAACATTAGAGCCTACAATACACAGAAGAAGTGGTGCTACAGATATTGTAATTGACTTAGAAAACACACCAATATCTCCTAAAAAACCGGTTACTTTAAAAATTACATACAGCATTAAAAATAGTAGTAACGATTTAGTACTGATATCTTCTGTAAGTGATACAACCACTAGAAAGTTTACATTTACATATCCCACTTACAAAGGAGATGTAACATGGAGTTCTGCTCCTGTACAAAGTATTAGACAAGTAGCTAATAATACTGAAGTAGTAACAGCTATTCCTAGTACAACAACTGTAAAAGTGATATTAGGTCAAGGTGTAGTATATAGATATACAATAGATAGGAATTTAGTAAATACAGGAGAAGAAATGATACTCTCTGAGATATCCTTACCACCTAATAACAGTAGACAGCATATTCTAATAGATGAGATAGAACCAACTCCTGAGAAAGCATATAAGGATATAGATGGTAACTACATATTACAGTATAGTGTAGCTCCCCAAAGTAATATGGATGTTAGCATAAATGGACATATCTTAATGAAAAAAAGTACATACCCATTCCAATCTTCATACAGTATAGAAAAGAATACAATATGGAAAATAACTGATGCTTCCTTAATTAGAAATATTAATAGATATCTACAGGAGTATGGATTAGATATCTCTGATACATTCTCTGACGTTAAAGAGTTAGATAGCGAGAAAAAGGAAATACTGTATAAATCCATATACCAATACGTAGGAGAAAAACTAAAACCAAATACACTTACCTTAGGCTCTCTAACAGGCTCTGAGAGATTAACAGGGCAAGAAGTACTACTTAAACAAACTAACTCTACTAGTGAAGCATATGCAGATGCCATAATAGCAATATATAGACAGTACGGTATCCCTTCTAGATTAGTCATAGGGTATGTATCAAATATCTCTAATTATAATCCTGATGGAATGTATCACTATTGGGCAGAGTATTTTGATTATGAAAAAAATGATTGGATACCTGTAGATCCATTCTTAGAAGATTACTCATCTACATCTCTTTGGCAAAGAGATATGCATGACCATATATCATTGATATATAGGTATAGTAATCCTAATACTCCTAAGCTCTCCTACTTTACTGAAAATGATTTTAAAATAGAGAAGGTCGATGATACTCCAGAGGTAATACATGATTTTGATTTAGATTTCATATTTGAACCATACAAAATATCTAACCCCTACTTTAAGGGCTCTATAGGTATTACAAATATCGGTAATACAGTATTAGACCTATTTACAATCTCTAAATCAAATCCTGACCTAACAAAATATATCGACTATAT
>JAVEVH010000028.1:6128-8921 GCA_034005145.1 Candidatus Dojkabacteria bacterium
GAAATACCTTTTGAAATAAAGATTACCCCTAAATTAGATTCTCCAAAAACTCAAATACTTTGGGATATACCTGCAGTATTTACTCTTAAAACTAAACATAATGAATTTGTATCATTAGAAGAAGGCCAAACATATACCTTTAGTGCAACTATTAAACCTCAAAGAGAGGGATCATACAATATTGTAGTAAATGTAATATCTTGGCAATATGATACAAATAAAACGAATAGTGTAAAGGATACTCTAACACTAAGTAAAGCACTTACAGTACAACCAGCAGATCCACAATATGGCCTATTAATACTACTAGTAATAGCATCTGTATTAATTATTTCAGGAATATCTATCTTTGTTTTAGTAAAAGTAGTTAAGAAATCAATAACCAAAATTAGAAAGTGGCTTACTCCACCTTTTTAAGTAAGGTAGTTAACTCCTTAATCTCTTTAGATAGCTGATTCTGTTTTGATAAAATCTTTTCTAATGAATCTTGTACGAGTACCTCTTTTTTAGAAGATATAAAATATTCAATAGGTTTACCTAATATATCTGAAAGCTTTCTTAATACCTCTAGGTTAGGAAAAGATCTATGTGATTCATAAGAGCTAATAGTTTTGTCTGATAAGCCTAATGCTAATCCTAAGCTTCTTTGGGACATACCTCTTTCCTCTCTTGCTCTCTTTAATCTTAAGCTAAATTCTTTCATAATTACTTAAACAACAAATTAACTATCTCTTTTAATAAACTCTTTTTCTCCCTCTCTTGATTCTTTTGTACCTTACTTTGGGAATTGAAAATATCAAAACCTTCTTCATATTTCTCTACCTGAGATGGTAAATCATATGGGTTACTAACTCTCTCTCTTAAATCATTAATCATTAAATTCTTTTCATTTAAAAGAGATTGAGAGCTTAACATCTCTGATTTTAAATCCTCCCTACTTTGTATTAATTTCCTCTCTGATATTCTTAAATCTCTTAATTCATCTTCCATATTAGGAACCTTTTTAGCATCCTCTAATATCTTTTTATGCTCATCAGAGCTAATTAACTTAAGATATATCTCTTTCTCTTTCATTACTCCATACTTGTAATATGCTAACTCTCTACTACTTGGTTTTCTACCAAATACATCATTAAAAATCTTTTCAATCATTGAAACTCTCTCAGATGGAGAAACAGAAAATGAAGAGCTACCACCTCCACCAAACTCGTCATTTTTGTCTTTAAAGAAATCTTCTCCCTTTAACATGCCTAATTATACCTTAAACAATGGGAAAAATCAGTAAAAAGCGGGAGACGGGACTCGAACCCGCAACCCTCTGTTTGGAAAACAGATATTCTAACCATTGAACTACTCCCGCAAGTAGCCTTCATATATATTACTCTGTAGCAGTTTCCTCTTCAACTACCTCTTCACTACCCTCTACAGGTACTTCTACCTCATCAGTCATATACACATCTTTTACATTACCTACCTTTAGAGCCTTTCTTCCAACTCTCTCTCTTAGGTAAAAGAGTTTTGATTTTCTAACTGTACCTCTTTTAACTACCTCAATCTTTTCTAAAAGATTAGAGTGTAAAGGTACAACCTTTTCTACACCTACACCGTAAGAGATTTTTCTTACAGTAACATTCTGATCTAAATCAGAACCCTTAAGACCGATAACTACACCTTGGAATACCTGTATTCTCTCTTTGTTACCCTCTTTAATTTTAAGATGAAGTTTAACAGTATCACCAACCCTTACATCAGGTCTTTTCTTGTACTGATCCTTCTCTATACTTTTTGTAATATTACTATTCATATCCTAATCATTAATATTTAAAACAGTTCGCTTGGTATTATAGAATAAAAAATGAAAATATGCCACAATGTATATTAGAAAACTGCCATGACAAATAGAAAGAAAGTAATATTAATAATAATGGATGGATTAGGAGCTGCTCCTGCAAGTAAAGGGAATGCCGTTGTACTAGCTAATCCTGTAAATCTTTCTAGGTTTTGGTCTACATCTCCTCATACATATTTACTAGCTTCTGGAGAGGCCGTAGGGCTCCCAAAAGGTGTAAAAGGTAATAGTGAGGTAGGTCATATGAATATAGGGGCAGGGAGGACTGTAGTACAAACATTACCTAGAATAGATCAAGCAATTGAGAAGGGTTTGTTTTTTAGAAACAGTATTCTCATTGAAGCACTTAATCATGCAAACAAATTCAATACTAGAGTACACCTAATTGGATTGGTAAGTGAAGGAGGAGTACATGCACATACTAATCATATGATTTCTACATTAAAGTTTTTCTCTCAGAGTAACTTCCAAGGTGAGCTACTAATACATGCATTTACAGATGGAAGAGATTCCCCTATAAATGATGCTACTAGGAATTTAGATAAGATACAGAAATATATATCCCAATCTGGTATGGGAAAAATAGCAACCCTTTGTGGTAGATCATGGGCAATGGATAGGAATCATAAATGGGAAAGGACTAAAAAAGCATATGATTTACTTACACAAAATATTGGACAACAGTGTAATACATACCAGAACTGTTTACTTAACTCATACCAACAAAATATATCTGATGAATTTATCAACCCTACTGTACTAGTTAAAGGTAGTGAGATAAGGAAGGGAGATGTAGTACTCTTTCTAAATTTTAGACCAGATAGAGCATTACAATTAACTAGAGCTTTAGTAGAAGAGAATTTTGATAAATTCCCTAGAGTAGATCTCTCTAATATTTACTTTGGAAGTATGGTTGAGTACAGAAAGAATTTCCCAAGTAATGT
>JAVEVH010000029.1:0-8838 GCA_034005145.1 Candidatus Dojkabacteria bacterium
AACCAATTATTGAGCCTGAAGTTGAACAGGGAAATAGAGATAATGATGATAACTTCGAGCAAGAACCAGGGATGGGTGATACTGTTTCTAATAATATAATAGAGAGTATTAAGAAATTTTCTATTACGGAAGAATTACTTAGAAGAATTATACTTATAACCTCCACTGTATCAGTAATCTTTATGTCTTTGGGTGTCATCTTCGATTTACCATATTGGAGAGTTTTAACATTAATATTACCTTTTGCAAAAAGAAGAGATAAAGATAGAAAATATGTTTTGGTATATGATTCAGTTACAAAGTCCCCTATTAGTGGTGCTATAGCTAGAATTTTTGATAGCAGTAATAAATTAGTTAAAACCTCTGTTACAGATTACTTAGGAACATTTGAAGTTGAATTACAAAATGGTAATTATAGAATTGAAGTATTTGCACGAGGGTATAAATATCCTAGTGAAATAATTCAAGGTAATATAGATGAACCACATAAGAATGTTTACCATGGGGAAATATTCGAATATAGTAAAGATAAAGTATTGGAGTATTCAATCCCAATGGATCCAATTGAGAAAGACTTTATCTCTTACACAATGGGTATACTAAAACATAGAATCGCAAGAACATTAATACTGCTTCAACATATTCTTATGATTATATTACCAATATTTCTAGTAATAGCTTTAATTAAGAGTGTTAATATCTTTAACCTCATTTCCCTTGTTGTGTATTTAATAATTTTAATAATTACAATTATTGCTTGGATACAAAATAGAAGAGTCTTTGGGAGTGTGTTTAATACTTTGGGAGAAGATCTAAGAGGATTTACTGTTGTTCTAAGAGAGGTAGAATTTGATAGGGTTGTTAGTAAGAGAGTAACAGATGATTTAGGTAGATATAGATTTGTAGTACCAGGGGGTAAATATAGATTAGAAATATTAGAAAAGGGATATACTATTTCATCAGTTGATAAGATTGAGTATGAAGGAAAAGATGGGGAAGTAATGATTATTAATCCAGATATTGAAGTGAAAAAGGTCCAGTAAGTTTGAGTTTATCTTCTAGAAATGGTATATTTAGGTATAGCAATAACGCCTTGCGTTTAATAACGATTTATAACCGGCCAGCATTGGTCGGTTTTTCTTTCTAACCGACCAATTGAAACCCTTGTACTAGTGGATCGCTAGTACAAAGTACCAAAGAAAAGACGTTTTCTTTGGTCAAAACTGTTGGACGGTGTGAGAGCACTCCACTGAGTGGATTTCAGTGTACACTGGAATCCACATTCCAACGGTTGATATATATTCTCTTTTTTGTAAAAATGAATGATATATATAAATTCATATTTAGTAATAATGAAAGTATCCATAGACCCAAGTAAATGTATAGCGTGTGGTTCATGTGTAGCAATATGTCCAGAAGTATTTGAAATGAAAGAGGATGGTACTGTAGATGTAAAAGCAGATGTTAAGGGTAAAGATGTTCCTAAAGAATTAGAAGCAAAGGTAAAAGAAGCACATGATATATGTCCTGCTACCGCTATTGTAATTGAAGAGTAAGTATCTATGAAAGAAAAAATCCTATGTATCAAAAGTGATACTCTTTTTAAGTATGGAAAGTGGAATGGTTTCCTCTCTGGTGATATACAGAAATATCTAAAACTACTAAAAGAGGAGAGTGAATTTAGAGTAAGAGATGAGCTAGAGAATGATCCTGAGTACAAGCAGATAATTGCACAGGTAATACTTAGATACAAAGGTAAGTATTTTTTACATAAGCAAGTAAAAAGAAATGAAGAGAGGTTAAACTCTCTTTGTCCTCTACCATTGGGTGGTCATATTGAAGAGATTGATGTAAAGGAAGGAGAGGATATCTTTGAGAAAGCATTAGAAAGAGAGTTACACGAGGAAGTAGAGTTAGGGAGTATGGTAGTAAAAAAGAGCTATGTTGGTTTAGTATATCTTGAAGATGAGAATCCTGTTAATCATGTACATGTGGGTTTGGTATATGTATATGATTTAGATGGTATGGATGTACATGTAAAAGAGGAAGGGTTAGAAGATATTGGCTTTGTTAGTTTAGATTATCTCCAATCTAATGTAGAGACTCTTACGTATTGGAGTAGAATTATTATTTTTCATTTATAACTGACTATGGATGATTGTATATTCTGTAAGATTGTAAAAGGGGAGATACCTTGTTACAAGATATATGAAGATGAGAAGTTTTTAGCATTTTTAGATATATCTTCCTTTACTCCTGGACATACATTAGTAATACCTAAAACTCACTATAGATTCATATGGGATGTAGAAGATATTGGGGAGTATGCTCGAGTAGTTAAAAAGATATGTAATCACTACACTAAGGATTTAGATTTTCAATATGTAGATACCCTCTCAATGGGTAGAATGGTTCCTCATGCTCATATACATTTAGTACCTCATAACAATAATGAGAATGATTGGGAGAAAGCATTGAGTACAATAGGGGATTTACAAGATGATGAGTCTAGAAGATTAACTCCTCAAATGGGTAAAGAGATGGAGGAGAGATTTAAACTTTAATTTATTTTTATATAGTTATGTTAGAAAAATTAAAAGGTAAAAAGAGGTTGTTAATAATATTTCTAATAGTAATATTAATACCTGCACTCTTTAGTGTGTATTGGTTTGTATTAAGAGTACCTACATCGTCAGAGGTAACACCAAGTGGTAACAATTTGGAAGAGCAAGAGGAGGAAGAGGTATATATACCAAGTTATGAATCTTCTGACTTAGCAGATTTTTCTGCACAGTTACTTTCTGCTGCAAAGGCTTGGGCATCCGATTATAGAATTCATAGTATTACAGCTTTGACTAAATCTATAGAGGATGGAGATGAGAGAATATTTTTTGGAACAGAGGGTGGTAAGTTTTCTTCTTGGATAATAGAAATATACTCTCCAAGTAAGAAGGCTTCTATAATTTATTCATATTCTAATGGTAATGGTGATTTCGATGAAGAAATGCCAATAGATGATAAATATGTTGTAGATATGTATAACCAGAAGCCATACTTTAATGATTTAGGTAATCTTAAATCAACACAAGAGGTATATGAAGTAGCGGTAGGTAAAGGATTGGTTACTGGAGAAACACATCATATATATATGTATTTAGGAAGCGGTATGGAAACTCAGATATATGGTAATAGGTATGTATGGAGAATAGATGAGAGGAGTAATACACAGTTTGATGAATATGGTACATCAGTAGTAAGTAATTCTTTCTATATTGATGGTAAGACTTTAGCCTTTATTAAATAGTTTTTAGGAATTAAAGAATTCTAATATATCTGTAGAATACTCTGTATCTACATCGAAGTGGGTTTTGCCTTCTAGGGTAATAAATTGGATGTCATCTTTACCCCACTTTTTGAGTGCACTAACAAAATATACAACGCTACTGTATGGTACATTTACATCCTTATTTCCATGCCATATCCTAATATCAATATCCATAACCTTGTCTGTTCTAGTTTGATTCCATTCTGAAGTTTTAGTAGTGGGTGCTAGTAAAGCAATTTTAGAAACTAATTCAGGGTATGTGGTTGTAAAATTCATTGTAGGTAATCCTCCCATACTAAAACCAATTAGATATACCTTAGGTTCAATTGGATAACTATCTTCTACCCACTCTTTTAGATTAAGGGTATCTTGTATGGATGCTTTGTTACCCCAATTTACACCGTGTTGATTAGAGGCTGCGAAGATATAGTTGTACTGTGTAAAGAGTATTCCATATGCTTGAAGATCTTTCATAAATTGATCTTCCATATTCTCTGTTACATTAGTATTAGAACCGTGACTATACAGTATCAAAGTAGGTGGATTCTCTTCATCTATTCTTGTAGGTACTACTACATATGCCTGTTGTTCCTCTATCACAGGTAGAAGCTCTTCATATGGGTCTCCTACTACCTCTTCTTCCTCCTCAACTATTTCTTCTTCTACCTCCTCGTTTTGTTCAGGTATTTCCTTCTCTATATTCTCTTGTTGTATTGGGTATTTATCCTTTAAAAAAGTGTTGTAACAGAGATATGCAGGTATTGCTAATAGTAAGAGTAAAAGTACTACCAATATCCCCTTATTAGTACCTCTTCTCTTCCTATCAGTAACCTGTATATTCATATCAAAATTATATCATAGAGTAATTGACATATTTAGATATTTAAAATATCATTTCAGTTATTGCCCCCTAATTAATATTTTTAATATATATCCATATGGCTCAAGAGAAGAAAAAAGTAGAAAAAAAGGATGAGATTGTAATAGATCTTGATTCTATAGCAGTACCTGGAGCTATTATTCTAGCTGGAATAATAATTGCAGGTGCAATATTTTTTACAAATAAAGGGAATACACCAAGTGCAGATGGTACAGATAACCCTACTAATCCTACTGCTAATCAGGAAGAGTTTCCTGAGGCAGAGACTACCATTGGTGATAGTCCATATTTAGGTGATATTAAGAAAGCTAAGGTTGCTGTTGTTGAATATACAGATTATCAGTGTCCTTACTGTGCAAGACATGCTACTGATACTAAGCCAAGTATAGTAGAGAACTATGTAGATACAGGTAAGATTATATATGTAGTTAGAAATTTCCCATTGGATTTCCATGGACAGATTGCTATAGATACAGCTAATGCAGCATTATGTGTAGATGAGATAGCGGGATCAGAGAAGTTCTTTGACTTCTATGATAAGGCATACTCTCAGACTTCTACAGATGCTCTAGCAGCTATTGCTAAGGACTTAGGAGTAAATATGGGTAAGTATGATACATGTATGAGTGATGAGAGATATGCGGATACAATTACACAGGATATGGCAGATGGTGCAAGTGCTGGTGTACAGGGTACTCCAGGGTTTGTAATAGGGGTGTTAGATGATGATGGTAATGTTAAGGGTAAGTTAATAGCTGGAGCATATCCATATGAGTCCTTTGAGACAATCATAGAGGAGATGTTAAAGTAAAGTAGGTTGTATATGAAAAAAGGGAGCTTAGCTCCCTTTTTTATTTCTGTTTAAATAGCTATTTCTTTTTAGTAGGTTTTACCTCTTTACTGTTTTGTTTTCTTGCTTGTGAGAATGCATCATACTTAGTTCTTACTACTGCTCCTACAGTAATCATTATTAGAGAGAGAGAGTATATTCCTCTTACTATTGGTATTAGTCTTACTATTACAGATATGGATCTTCCTATTAGTAATGATATGAATCTACCGTTATCTTTCCTATCTGTGAACTGTAATACCTTCTGTCCTATTGCGGACTCTGTCCATATTGTTCCGAATGCTGCTAAAAAGATTAATATACCCATTATTAAGAATGCTAATGGTGCTCCTACTAATGTAATTATTAGTAAGAAGAGTGGTATTGGTATTGTAAAGAGTACTACTAATCCTATGGCATAGCTTTTAAGTGCTTCTTCCCATGATGTAATTATCTTTTTTTCTATTTGTAATGTTTTAACAGGTGCAGAGAGTATTAATATTACACCTACAATATACATTCCTATGAAGTTTACTATTGCTAATCCTATGTTAAAGCCTAAGAAGTCATTTCTACTAAAGCTAAAGGGCTCTTCTTTAACTAAATCTTTTTTAAATATGTTATCACTACCTGCTATTAAATCACCTGAGACATTACTTTCTTCTACAGTATAGTTTTCCCCTGCTAGTAAGAAGTCACCTCCTACTGTAGCAGTAGATATTATCTGTCCAGATGCCACCCTTATATCATCTCCTACTGTTCCATTTATCTTAAATGTTCCCGCAGCAACAGCTATATCTTTACTAAAGGTACCGTCTAAATCCGCTATCATACCTGCTACATAGATATTTTCTGAAATAGTACCTGATGTAGTTATCGTTGATCCTGCTAATATTGCACTACCATATATATTTCCACTTAGGGTTACAGTAGTTCCAAAGAGGTATGTGTCTCCTGTTACAGTACCATCTACTGTAATATTCTGTCCCATTACTATTAGATCTCCATCTACTACACCACTAACTACAATCTTCTCTCCTGAGATATATAGGTCGTCTTCTACAATAGATTCTTTATCTAGTGTGTAGTCTCCTACCTCTATCTTAGCAGCATTAATTACTCCTTTAGGAAAGAGTAAGAGTATTAGTATGGAGAGTATGGGTAATATGTATAGATTTCTTACTTTAAACATTTATATATCTAATCAAAAGTTATATATATTAATATATCATATATCACTATTTATTAGTTTTCTACTCTTAAAATTAGTATAATTCAAGGAAATATTTAGATAAATTAAATAGATTGTTAGATGAAATTAGCTATATATATGCCAGCATTAAATGAGGAAGAAGGGATAGGGGAAGTAATAAAGTCTCTACCAAAAGAGATAGAGGGGGTAGATGAAATTAAAGTTTTAGTTGTAGATGATGGGAGTAAAGATGATACTGCTAAGATAGCGAAGGAAAGTGGTGCTGATGTAGTAAGTCATAAGGTGAATAAGGGGGTAGGTAGTGCATTCCAGAGTGCAGTACAGTATGCGCTAGAGGAAGAGATAGATATATTGGTTAGTATAGATGCAGATAGGCAGTTTAATAGTGAACAGATTCCTCATATGATTAAGCCTATTCTTAAGAATGAAGCTGATATGGTTACAGGTAATAGGTTTGGCAGTGGTATACCAAAAGATATGCCTAAAACTAAGTACTGGGGTAATACACAGATGTCTAGATTGGTATCCTTGATAAGTGGACAGAGGTTTAGAGATGTATCTTGTGGTTTTAGAGCATACAGTAGGGAAGCTTTAATGAGATTAAATTTGTTTGGATCCTTTACTTATACTCAAGAGACTATTTTAGATATGGTATATAAGGGGTTAAGGGTAGTAGAGTTTCCTGTAGATGTTAAATATTTTAAAGAGAGGAAATCTAGAGTAGCAGGTAATATATTAAAGTATGCTTTTAATACTTCTTCAATTATTTTAAAAACACTTAGGGATTACAAACCTATGGTATTTTTTGGAGGGATGGGTGCTATAGCTTTAATAATAGGTATTTCTCTTGAAATTTTTCTTTTCGTCCACTATTTCGTTAAAGACACATACTATCCATTTAAGACTCTCGGTTTTGTAGGTTTAGGATTTTTAATCTTTGGACTCCTATTTATCATGCTCGGCCTATTAGCAGGAATGTTTAATAGGGTAAGAATGAATCAAGAAAAAATACTTTATGAATTAAAGAAAGAAAGATTTGATGACTAAGATATTAAACATTACACAAAGATATCATCCTGCTAAAGGGGGAGCTGAACAGTTTGTACAGATAGTTTCGGAGTATTTAAGTAATAATCAGAAATATGATGTAGATGTATGGAGTACAGATGCGCTAAGTGCTGATACTCTTTGGGATTTAGGTAATGATGTTGTAGATATTAAAGAAGAGGTAGTTAATGGTGTTAATGTAAAGAGGTTTCCAGTTGGTAAGGGGGTGTTAAGGAATAAATATTTAAACAAGATATATAGGGTGATATTTGGTTCACTACCTTTCTTTAAAATATCTAATTTAGCTTCATGTCCTACATCTTTTGGTATGTTAGATGAGATTAAGAATATTAAGAGTTATGATTTTGTAACAGTATCATCTACTCCATACTACTTTCTTTTCTATGTAGGGTATCTAATTTCTAAAAGATTAAATATCCCTCTAATTGTAATACCTGCTTTTCATATAGGGGTGGGAGAGGATGATGGATTAAAGAAAAAATATTTTAAGAAAACAGCTATACCATTCTTTAAATATGCTAGTAAGATAATATTAAATACTAAAGCAGAGGGAGATGCGATAAAGGGGTTTTGTAAAGAGAATGGTGTTGATATTGAAGATGAGAAATTTGTAGTAATAGGGCAAGGAGTGTTTGTAGAAAAGATTAAGGGAGGAGATGGTAAAAGATTTAGAGAAAAATATAATATACAAAATGATATTGTTTTTCAGGTAGGGAGTAAGAGTGTAGAAAAGGGGAGTGTTAATTTAGTAAAGGCAATGATTAAGTGTTGGGAAGAGGGTATAGATAGTACTTTGGTGTTCGGAGGAGGATATAATAGTGAGTTTACTGAGTATATTGATAGTTTAGATGGTAAGTATAGAGAGAGGATATTAAATATAGATAATATATCGGAAGAGGATAAGTGGGATTTGTATGATGCAGGTAGTATATTTTCAATGGTATCTAAAACAGATTCCTTTGGTATTGTATATTTAGAGGCTTGGGTATATGGTAAGCCAGTATTAGGGTGTAACAATATAGCTATTAGAGAGGTAATAACTGATGGTAAGGACGGGTATCTTCTTTCTTTTGATGATGTAGATGGTATATCTAAAAAGATAAAATATTTACTAAGTGATATTAAAAAGAGAGAAGAGATGGGAATTAATGGAAAAAAGAAAGTATTAGAGAGGTATAATTGGGAGAAGAATTTAAAAAAGGTAGCTAATATATACAGAATTTAGCTGTATTGAATCCTTGTGTATTCTTGGGTAAAATGGACAGCGATTTATAATAATCTAAACTATAAGCTAGAAAAATAAATGAAAAGACGAGTAGGAATCATAGGTTGTGGACATATTTTAGTAAGGCACACTGAGTCTATTACTCAAAATCCAAAAGATTTTGAACTAGTTGCCCTTTGTGATATTGATAAGGGTGTATTGGAGAAAGCAGTTTAAGAGAATGGTAATGTAGAGGGTTTTACAGATTACAAAGATATGTTAGAGAAGATGAAAGGTAAAATGGATTTTGTTACTATTG
>JAVEVH010000030.1:0-8432 GCA_034005145.1 Candidatus Dojkabacteria bacterium
CTCTAATCTTTGTGCTTCTACTTCCTTACCTAAATTTCTTAGGAAGGTTACTCTTTTCTCTAAATCTTTTTCAATATCTGTAACAGCCTGTGCCATTGTATCTGCATCATATACAAGTGGTGTAGCTGGGAATATATCTAAATTGTCTACACTATTAATCTTTTGCTTAGATATTGGCTCTATGAATGTAATACTCTCTATCTCATTGCCCCAAAATTCTACTCTTACAGGAAACTCTTCATATGGCATATATAGCTCAACAGTATCCCCTCTAATTAGAAATGTACCAGATATTAAATCTATACTCTCTCTTTCATATCTTAAGAATGTAAGTTGGGATGCTAACTTACTAATATCAATCTCTTGTCCTACCCTAATCTCAATTGATTTGTTCTCATAGTTATCCGGACTTCCAATATTGTATATACAAGATACACTGGCTACTACAATTGTATCTCTCCTTGTTCTAGCAGCATTCATTGCACTTAGTCTTAACTTCTCAATCTCTTGATTTACCTCTGACTCTTTTTCAATATACAAATCTCTAGCAGGTATATATGCTTCTGGTTGATAGTAATCGTAGTAGGATACAAAATACTTAACAGCGTTGTTAGGGAAAAACTGCTTAAACTCTTCATACAGCTGTGCTGCTAATGTCTTGTTGTGAGAGAGTACCAATGTAGGTCTTTGTAATTTAGATATTACATTAGCCATTACAAAGGTTTTACCAGAGCCTGTTACACCAAGTAGTACCTGTTTTTCTTTCCCATTATGAATATTTTCTGTAAGGAAATTAATAGCAATATTTTGGTCTACAGATGGCTGGTATTTTGTATTAAGTTGAAACTGTTCTTTCATATTGCTAATTTTAACAGATTAATCAATTTCTGTGTTAAAATATTTAATATATATGGATACCTTCAAATTAAACAAATTACCTCAAGAATTAGTAAATCAGATAGCGGCAGGAGAGGTCATTGAAAGGCCTGCTTCTGTAGTAAAGGAGTTAGTAGACAACTGTATAGATGCGAAGGCTACTAAGATACAGGTAAGGGTTGTAAATGGGGGTATAGATTTAATAGAGGTAAGTGATAATGGGGTGGGTATACCTGCAGATAGTTTGGCTGATATTTTTAAAGCACACACAACCAGTAAAATATCTTCCCTAGAGGATTTGAATAAGCTTCTTACAATGGGTTTTAGAGGAGAAGCACTCTCTACAATTGTATCTGTAGCAGATGTTTCCTTACTTTCAAAATATGTTAATTCAGATACAGGTAGTGAGATCATATTTAATGGTTTTGAGGATTTTAAAATTAGAAAAGCAGCAAGAGAGTCAGGTACTGTAGTTACAGTTAAAAATATATTTGAGAATATTCCAGCTAGAAAGAAATTTCTTAAAACAGCAGCTACAGAGTACAAAAGGATATTAGAGGTACTGTATCCGTACTTCCTCATATACCCCAATATACATTTTACTGTTACAAAGGATACCAAAGTGGTAATTGATTTAAAGGCGATAGAGGGGAGTAAGGAGAATACCGTAGAGAAAGAAAGGATAGGGGAGATATTAAAGGAGGATTTTGTTAAAAGAATGCTTAAAGTATTTTACAATGGTAGTGGTATTAAGATATCTGGTTTAGTAGGACATCCTTCTGATCATCAGAAAAGATCCTCTAATCAATATATTTTTGTTAACAGAAGACCTATATGGGATAGTGGAATTGCAAGGGGAGTATTACAAGGATATGAGAGATATATACCTTTTGGAGAGAAAGTACCTTTCATATTACTAATGGATATTAATCCTGAACTCATAGATGTAAATGTACATCCCAGAAAGGAAGAGATACGATTCTTAAACCCATTTAGAGCGTACTCCGCAGTAGAAGAGGCTGTTAAAAAGTCCGTTATGAGTGTTACCTCATATCACAAAGAAAATGATTTTAACCCTTCACAGAAGGATTCTCCATCTTTTGTTAACAAGGATATGAATAGAAAGATTTACTCTTCTAAAGATATTACATTTAAGCCTACCCAAAGTGGTTCAGTAAGGGATAGTTTGCTGTTTAGTAGAGAAGCCCTTTCAGAGGACTCATATATTAAAGAGCAAGAGATATCACCAGTAGAGAGTATTAAGTCTGTAGGAAATATTAAGAATGTTTTTCAGGTGTTTAATAAATATATAGTGATTGAGTTTGAAGATGATGTACTTTGGATGGTAGATCAACATGCTGCAGCAGAGAGAGTAACATTTGAGAAGTTAAAGAATCAGGGTGATAGTGGTGATAGGCAGAACCTACTTGTTCCTAATACTTTGAAATTCTCTCTAAAAGAAATATCTGCGTTAGAAGAGTTAAAAGAGTTTTTCTCTTCACTGGGTTTTGAATATACTGTTAAAAAGGATAGTATTGATATTACGGTTGTACCTGTAGAGTTTGTAGAGAGTGATTACAAAAAACTTTTTGATGAAATATTTGCTCTAAGTGATGATATTAAGGATATATCTAAAGAGTTAAATAGGTTAAGAGAGGACATCTTAGCTACTATGTCATGTCATACTAGTGTAAGAAGTGGTCAATATTTACATAGGGAAGAGATGTTAGATTTAATTAAGAAATTAATTGATTGTGAAAACCCATATAGCTGTCCTCATGGAAGACCTGCTGTATGGAAATTAAAATTGAGTGATATAGATTCTAATTTTGAAAGAACATATTAATGAGAAATAGTGGTACATTGTATTTAATACCTACTTCACTAAGTAAAGTTCCTTTAGGAGAAGTTTTGAGTAAAAAGGATTTAGATATTGTAAAAGGATTAAAATATTTCATTGTAGAGACACCTAAAGTAGCAAGAGCACATCTTAAGGATATGGGTATGGTATTACAGGAGTTAGATATGGCTATACTTGATGAGCATAGTAAGACCGGTGATATTCCTTTCTTACTTGAGCCCTTAATACATGGTAATGATGTAGGATTAATGACTGATGCAGGTGCTCCAGCTATTGCAGATCCTGGGAATATTGTAGTAAGGGAGTGTCATAGATTGGGTATTAAGGTTGTACCTTTAGTTGGTCCTTCCTCCATCATCTTGTCTTTGATGGCATCTGGTTTAAATGGTCAACAATTTACTTTCTTAGGATATCTTCCTAAAGATCCAGAAAGGAGAAAGAGGAAATTAAAAAATATTGAGAGAGAGTCATCTAGAAAGAATGAGTCTCAAATCTTTATAGAAGCTCCCTACAGAAACAGATCTTTGTTTAATGATATTTTACAAATATGTAATAGTAGTACAGATTTAACAATAGCGATAGATATTACTGGTGATAATGAATATATTAATACAATGAGTATTAAAGAGTGGAGAGAGAGTAAAAATATTAAGATATTGGATATACCAAGTATATATATATTACTAGGAAAGAGAGTATGAGAAAGAAAGTAAAAAATCATTATAAATTTGCTCTTAGACTATTTCTTTTTTTCTTACTCTTTGCAGTAGGATTTTTCTTTTTAAATAGGAATTTTAGATATATCCAAGACTCCCCATATGATGTAGTGGTATCTGATGTTACATCATCATCAGTGATACTCTCATGGAGGACAGCAACAGAGGTTCCAACGTATGTATTAATAGATGACACACTTCTAATTGGAGATGGAGAGTGGGAGAAATATCATAGGGTTGAGATATCTGATTTAGAGAAGACAAAAGCGTACTCCTTTACAATTTCTGATGGAACAAGAGAGTGGAATGAGACATTAAGGGAAGGTACAGATATCCTTACTAAGTACGTTGTAGATGAATTCAAATTTAAAACAGTTGGAGAGGTAGATAATATTATACTTCCTAAAGAGTCATATCTTACTGTACTTCCCAACGAGTTAGTATATGTAGTTTTGTATGATACGAAAGAGGGTACATACTCTGATATACGTAGTGGATATGCAAATAGGTACGGAGGTGTAGTTTTTGATAAGGGGGATTTTAATGTAGAGAACGCAGATGATTATTCCTTAAAAAACATTAATTACTTTTCTAGTAATAAGGCAGTCACTAAGAATTTAATATCTAAGGTATTTTCTTCTGAGATTAACTGTAATCAGAGTATACCTAATATGACCTCTAACGCTATTAGTAGAGATTCCTATACAGACTTAGCTACTAGATGGGTATCAGGTAGGGGTAAAAACTATGCATATGAGTGTTACAACGACACTATCTACAGGGCTAAGGTTGCTGGGGTAGATCCAGCATTTGCACTAACCATCTGGTTAAATGAATCAGGTGCTAGTAACTATACCTTTAATCCAGATATAGCGGGATTAATTGAAGACTTTGGAATACACGGTCTTTCTACAGTCCCTATGCAAGATTACAATGCTCAGATTAATCACTTCTTAACATTAACACACAAAGTAACATGTGAAGGATTAACCGCATGGGAAGCATGGGGGAATATATATAAATGGGGAAGCTGTAATGAGGATGACCCTATCAAACGAGAAGATGGTATAGCTTACTACAAACAAATTGAAATGGTATATGGTTGGGTAACTAATGGTCTTAAATTACCATCTGTAGTAACTGGTCTACCTAAAATGCCCCCATTAGAAGAGGAGGAGGAAGAAGAGGTATTAATTAATCCAAAATGTTGCGCTATTAAATTAGACAACAGAGAATCCTTTAAAGGTGATTTTGAAAATGAAACCTCTGGAGGAAGCTGTAGTGATATATGGAAAGTAGGTAGACAGGTATTTGATGGTACAATCGAGTATGTTGTTGAGATTCCAAACAAAAGTGATAGGGTAGCATGTGAGATAGATTATGAAGGAGCCTGTTGTAAGTTAAGTAATGGGTTAAAGTGGTACCCTAAGGTACTTTGTACAGACATATTACCAGGTATAACGGATTCTAAAAGCTGTAATACATATACAGGAGAGAAAGCATGTTTTTTAAGAGATGGTAGATATCAATGGTTAGCTTCTGTTATCGGTACTGACAATATTAAAAGCATATCTTCTGAGAGTGCCTGTTTAGCTATGAATGACACAGAAAGTGTAGAGATTAATCTTAAGGAAGGTGTTAATTTCATAGGGTTAGATTTTGTACCGGTATATATGGGTAGTAACTTAAAGGCTTCTAACCTTTTAGCACAGTATCCTGATATACATTTAATAGCGAATTTTGGGAATAATAAATGGGAAAAGATATTAGTAAGAGCTGATAGCGTCCCGTATGCTGGAGATGATTTTACACTAGAGCAGAGTAAAGGGTATTTAATTAATGTCAAAAAAGATATAACAATCTCCCTAGGAGGATGGTTAAACCCTACGATAGAGTATTACCCAGTTAACAGAGGTTGGAATTTAGTTGGGGGTGAACTTTACAGTAAGTCACTAACTGCTTCTAAATTAATATCTGATCTAAAAGGAAATAGTATTGATATAGATACAGTATCTGTGTGGTCATATGAACTTGGTTCCTTTATCTTTAGAAGTGAAGAAGATGGTGATATATATGGTGATGATTTCTCATTGAATGATAGTATAGGGATATTTCTTAAACAGAATCTTTAATAGATGAAAAAGAGTGAAGAGAAAAAAATATATATATTAAGCTTAACTGTTTTAGTATTAGCAGTATTTAGCTGTATAGGGTTTTTCTTTTACTTTAATCATTTACAACTCTTAAAAGATTCTCCATATGATTTAGTAGTTTCAGATATACAAGCTAACTCAGTAGTGATTAACTGGAAGACAGAAACTGATATGCCTACATATATTAAATTAGGAGAGAGTGAAAAACTTTTAGGAAGTGGTGAAGTAAGTAAATTTCATAGGGTAAAGGTAGTAGATTTAGATGAAGAGAAGAGTTATGGATTTAAAATTTCAGATGGTGAAAGAGAATGGTATGAGGATTTAGTTAAGAAAGAAAATGAGATTTCTACTTTTACTAAAAATATATATTCATTTACAACATCTCCAATCAACGAAGAGATATCCCTTCCGCAAGTAAGAGAGTTACATGTGTTACCTAATGAATTAGTATATGTATCACTGTATGATTCAAAAAAGAATGTTTACTCAGAAGTAAAAAGTTACTATGCTAACAAATTTGGAGGTATAGTGATAGACCTTAGAGCCTTTGAAGGAGAGTGGGTATATGAGGATGTAGAGGTTAGGGATATTAACTACTTCTTAGCAGATGGTGTTAATGCTTCTAATATAAAAGTATATGCAGCTGAGATTAATTGTAATCAGAATGTAGCTGAGCAAAAAATAAATGGTATTACTAAACAAGAGTTTGCTCAATTAGCAACTAGATGGGTAGCAGGTAGGGGTAAACATTACGCCATTGAATGCTTTAATGATGTTGTATACAGATCTAAAATGGCTGGAGTAGATCCTGCATTTACCTTAGCTGTATGGTTAAACGAATCTGGTGCTAGTAACTATACTCAAGATGAAAAAGCATATGGATATATTGAGGATTGGGGTATACATGGTAGAGAGGATGTACCTGTTCACAATTTCAGTCTTCAGTTAAATCATTTTCTTAAAAGAGGTCATTACAATATATGTCCTGGTTTAACACAGTGGGAAGCATGGGGGAATATATATAGATGGGGTAGATGTAATGCAGATAACCCGGTAGCTAGAGAAGAGGGTATTGATTACTACAAAAAGATAGAGAGTTTGTATAGATGGATTACTAATGGTAAGAACTTACCTAAAAAGGTTACTGGTTTAACAATTCCAATCAATGAGCATGAGGCATGGAGTGAGAGTAATGGTGGTTTGTGTTGTGGTATTAAGTTAGAAAAGAATGATACCTTTGTGGGAATATATGAGGGGGGTGTAGGAGAGAAAGGATGTAGTGATATTGAATTTACATACCCTGGTGCAATAGAATACTCTGCTCAGATTCCAAATAGGGATGCTAATACATGTGAGGTTAAATATACAGGAGTATGTTGTGAGTTAGAAAACGATATAAAATGGTTTCCTAAACAATCATGTACAAATATTGTAGAGGGTATTAGCTCAAGTAAAGAGTGTATTGAGTATGCAAAAGATATGGCATGTTTTTTTAGAGATGGGAAGTATAAGTGGCTTATTAATAAAATTGGTACAGATACAATAGAGGGGGTTACTACCCAAGTACAGTGTGAGTCTAGAAATAGTATTAAAACATACAGTATAGAGCTTAAGGAGGGGGTTAATTTTGTTGGTTTTGATTTTTCTCCTTCATATCATATATCTCCACTTTACGCTTCTACCTTACTAGAACAGTATCCAGATATTTCTGTTATTGGAAATTTCCAAGGGTATGAATGGAAAGATTTGGTAAAAAGATCTGAAAAGATTCCTTTTGCTGGTACTGATTTTTACTTTGAACAGAATAGGGGGTATTTAATCATTACAGATAAGAGTATTACCTTAAAACTAGATGGATGGAGGAATCCTGATGCACAGTATGAGGAGTTAGAGAAAGGTTGGAATTTAGTAGGTGGTTCTATATACTCGAAGCCTTCTAAGGCTTCTACCTTAATATCAAATCTAAAAGAGAATGATATTGAGATTAATAGTGTAGGAGTATGGGCATATGATTTTGACTCACTAAAGGTAAGTAGTGAAAAAGATGGAGAGGTACAGGGTGTTGATATAGATTTAACTACACAGGATGCTATATTTCTAAAGAGGTAATATCGGGGAAACAGGACTTGAACCTGCGACCTCTGCGTCCCAAACGCAGCGTTCTAGCCATCTGAACTATTCCCCGATGACATATGATTTTATCACAGTATTTAGGATATGTGTACACTATCTTACGTATACACCCTTAATACCAACTCCTTCAAAGTATTGTTGATTTAAACTACTTACAAAAGATGCGGGTGTAGACCATGTACCTTGTAAATCATCTGCATCCCAGAATCTAATTCTCCAGTAGTAAGTTACAGATTCTAATGAGAGAGTAGAGCCTGCATATGTGTAATCTGGAGATCTTGCTCCATTTGAAACAGTAGTAGAGAGTTTACCAGTATCCCACATACTTACACCTGTAAAGGATGAGTTAGTATTTACCTCTATTTCATATGCTGTTGCTCCATGTCCATTTACATCATTGAAGATTGCAGAGAAGTATGGAGTCGTACTTGTAATAAAGCCGGGATTAACCTTACCTTCAGTTAAAAGATCTGTTGGAGCATCTGGGGCTTTTTGCATTCTAAATGTTGCATAGTCAGACCATGCACTTTCTACATCACTTTGATCCCAGAACTTAATTCTCCAATAGTAGAGAGTACCATCTGCAGAGAGTGCAGTTCCATTGTAAGAGATATTTGAAGATCTTGTATTATTAGTAATAGCAGTAATAGATGTTTTAGAAGGAGCCCACATAGATATTCCATCAAATGTTGA
>JAVEVH010000031.1:0-8313 GCA_034005145.1 Candidatus Dojkabacteria bacterium
AGAAACTAGAAGGAAGTGGTTTACCTGTATTAGAACAAGTCGTAGAAGGTATTACTGGTTTAGAAATACAGTACCATGCAATGATAAACTTTAATGGATTTGTAGAATTAATAGACGCCGTAGGAGGTGTGTATGTTAATGTAGAGAATAGTTTCACTGATTATATGTATCCTTTAAGGGATGGGTACCAAACCATATCCTTTAAAGCAGGACCCCAATTAATGGATGGAGATACTGCCTTAAAGTATTCTAGATCAAGACACTCTCAACAAAATGGAGAAGGTTCAGACTATGCTAGAGCTAGAAGACAACAGAAAGTAATAGATGCTCTTAAGGATGCAATATTAAGTTCTGAGACTTTACTAAATCCTACTAAACTAATGGCTATGTTTAGTTCTATACAAAATAATGTAAAAGTATCTGAATTCACCCTAGAAGATATACAAGCAGGAGTTGATATATTAAAGGATATAAAAGAAGAAACTACCTCCTCTACATACTCCTTTGTATTAGATCCCACCATTGGTAATTACTCATTAATAGGAACAGATGTTGTTAAGAATGCTGGGTATGCAATAGCTCCTAAGGAAGGTTTAGGACAATATACTAAAATCAAGGAGTTCGTACAGCTTTCCTTAAATAACCCTCCCCTCTACTCTGAGAATCCTTCAATATATATTTACAATACAGGTTTAGGATATCAGGAAACATATACTAAAACTAATGAATTAAGAGAACATTTTAAATATCTTAATATTAGATTCATGGGTACTAAGTACAGTGATAAAGAGGGAGTATACATATATTCCAACAAGGAAGGAGAATACTCTTCCTCAGTAAATACATTAGCTTCATATTTGAAGATTGAGAATATATCTAAACCGGAATATATAACTACAAGATTAAATAATGAAGATATCTCTTTACTCTTTGGTAAAGCGGTAGTAGTACAACCAACAGAGGAAAGTACACAGTAAATATGTACAAACTATACATAGGAAATGAAACACATATATCATTTAACCATGCTAAAGCACAGGTTAAACAGCTATTAATAGAAAGTGATATCTCATATATCTCTCTTGATGCAGAAAAGAAAGATAGTGGGGAAATAATTGAAATACTCTCCTCTAACTCACTCTTTTCAGATAGAAGAGTACTTTTTTTAAAAAGATTTTACAGAAATAAAGACAGAGATAAGCTAATTCCCTTCTTACTTGAGTATTTAGAAAAAAACGATAGAGATGAATTGGTAATATGGGAAGACCAAAAGGTTAGCTCAGCTACAAAGTATGTTAAATACTTCAAAGCCAAAAATCTCTTAGAAGAACATAATGCATTAAATAAGATTGGTTTTAAAAAGTATGTAAAAGATAAATGTATAGAGAATAATATCTCTCTGGATTCTAATCTAATAGAAATGCTCTCTCAACATTCCAACTATGATACCCAGAGAGTAGAAAACAATATTAAGAAATTAAGACTCCTAGAGAAAGAACAAATAAGTAAGGAAGATATATTAGATATTGTAGAAAACACAATAGAAAATGATATATGGAAACTTCTAGATGAGATGAATAATAGAGATGGAAAAGCTCTAGATACACTAGAAAATCTCTTTAAACAGAAAATAGACCCTCTTTACATAATACCCATGGTAGCTAGAAATCTAAGATTAATTACCTTAACTAAGCATCTACTTTCTAACAACGCCTCATACTCAGATATAGCTTCTGCAGCAAAGATACCACCATTCACGGTAAAGCCCCTAATAGATACAGCACAAAGATATGAATGGGAAAAGATTAAGAGTAAGTATGAGAAACTAAGTAATCTAGACTATGAAATTAAGGTAGGAAGAATTGAGCCAAAATTAGGCTTAACTCTCTTTTGTACCATTATGTAAATACTCTTGTTGACATTTGTAGTCATATTCTCATAAACTCTATATAGCAGAAACAATCTTTTAACATCGACAAACCTGCCGTTAAATGGATAGACAGAATAGAAATACAAAGAAAGCTACCAAAGCCTTAATCGCTATTGGAGTAATCTTAATACTAGCATTAGCAGGTGCAATTATCTACTTCTATACAATTAAAGATCAAGTTGATAAAGAGGAGTTTGCTAATGTAACCTGTGGATGTTACCTAATAGATCCTGCTGTTGTAAATGATTGCGGTGATCCTAAAAGAGCATTCCTTTTCAATCTTAATACAGTATCTTCAGATAAAACATGTAATGCTAGCTGTGATATTAATGATGTTGCAGATAATCTTTTAAATAGTAGTACCCCTAAAGAATCATTCAAAAGCTGTACTGTAAGGAGTATCTCTGATACAAGATGTGAAAATATGATTCTTAAAGATCAAGAGGGAAGAATAATAACTGGGAGAATACAACCTACCGATGAAATAAATGTAGAAGCTACCTTTGATAAATCTACATATACTGATTACGCCTTTAAGGTAAATACAGAAACAATAATTCCAGACAATGTAGAGGGTAATAAAATTACTAAAAAGCTCTCTGATTTCGAAAGTGTAAACTCTGTAGAAATAATAGCTACTGCTAAAGATGCACAAGGAGAACAAATTAATTCCATAGTATGTAGAAGAGTTGTTGAATTACAAACAGAAGTGGGAACAACTGTAACAGGAATGACGGCATTAACAGAACAACAGGCTGATGGTAAAACTAAGATATCAAATATTACAGTTTCTGTAGGACAATTAAGTAGTGAAAATGTAAAAATTAGATTCTCTTTCTCCCCTGCCTTTACAACACTTACTGCATCTGACGGGATACTAATTGAAGGCGCAAAGGGAACAATAAGTATGTCTAAATTAGATTTGTATGATACAAACAACTTTACAGCTGATTCCTTTAATGTACTTAACTCACATCTTGGGGAATTAACCATAACAGCAGAGATTTTTGTAGATGAAGCTAATATAGGTTCTGCCTCTACAAAGGTAGAATTTAAAGATACAAGTGCACCTCCAACAGAACCAACAGATGAAGAACCTACGGACGAAGAGCCAATAACTGAAGAAGATAAGTCTAATTTCTCAGTAACTAAAAGTGTTGCACAATCATGCGTAGAAAGAACAGAAGGAAATAACTTAGCAGCATATACAATAACTGTTAGAAATAATAGAGATGTAGCTGATAGTATCTCCTACATTAAAGATAAATTACCTTTAGGATTTGTATATTCTGCTGAAAGTACCACTATCAATGGTAGTGCAGTAGCTGACTCTACATATGTAACTGTAACAGCAATAGGAGATACTCAAGAAATAGTATGGCAACCATCTACTCCATGGAGTGTAGCTGCAAATGGTCTTTTAACAATAACATTTGAATCTACTGCTTCAGGCAGTACAATACCTGGTCAAAATCTAAATGAGGTAATAGTAAATCCTGTTGAAATACCACTAGATCCTGCGACACTAAGAGCAGAAGTAGCAGTAACCGTTGCACAAGATTGTGATAATATAACTGAAGAAGAAGCAACAGAAACACCAAGTACAGGAATATTTGACAGCTTTACAGTAAGAATACTCTTTGGTGTAGCAATACTACTAACTGGTTGGTTAATATATGTAAGACCTGAAGGAAATACACTCTCAGAAAGCATTCTCAATTCTAAATTGTACGAAGAGATACAGTACAAATCATACAAAGTAACAAACCCAAGAAAATACTTCGAAGAAAAAACCTTAAGGAAGAAATCTAAAGGGAATTAATTGAAAACTGTAAAGGTAAACCCTCTTTACCGTAACTCATACCATCAGAGATAATAGAAAAGTAGTACAACTTTGAAGAAACCAAACTTTTAACTTCTACAATATGATCCTTACTCTCTACATCATTTACGAGGTCTACACCAACCATATTTAAATCTTTCATCTCACTACCATACAGAATATACCCTGAACATTTCTCTTTACTCAACCAAGATATATAAACGGTATTCTCATCCTTCCCCTCCTCTATCTTCACATTGTAAGGAGTACAACCAGATACATACAGTAGGTTTTCTGAGCCAAAAACTTTAAAAACAAAAAACGTCCCTAATACAAGGATAACAGCAAATACACCTGTGAATATATACAACTTCTTTCTCATATTACTCTACTACAATATATTCAATATATTCAGAACTACTACCCGTACTACTTACAGTAAGAATTACTCTGTGAATCCCAATATCTGCTTTCTTAGGAGTACCATATATATATCTGTTCTCCCCAACACTTAACCACTCTGCCCCCGATATCGTAATTTCTACTTCATCTTGTTCACACCCAACAATCCTTGGAGAGAAGTAGTATACTTCTCCTACTTTCACTACATTAGGTATCATATTAGTAACAGAAGGAGTACATACCTCTTGCTTTTCACTTACTCCCTTTACATCCTCTTCCTTTTTATTTAGTAAATATATTGAAGAAACAATAGTAATAACTGGAATTAGAATAGCAAAAGTAATAAGTAATACTTTTTTAGTATTTATCATATATTATCTAGTGTATCAGTTAAATTTCTTGTTTACAAACCTAATACTAATGTATATAATACATCGCAGTATTGATTCATTTTAATAATATTTTCGTAAAGATGCCAAATCTAAAAACATCAATAAAAGATCTTAGAAGTACTAAGAGAAAAACAGTCTACAATGACAGGTTAAGAAAGAGGGTTAAGAAATCTACTAAGAAATTCCAAGAGTATGTAAGTACCGAGGATAAAGCTAAAGCAGAGAAATCCCTAAAACAGGTTTACAAAGTTCTTGACAAAGCAACTAAGAAACATGTTATAAAGAAAGGGAAAGCAAGTAGAAAAAAGTCTAGACTTGCAATTCAACTTAACAAACTGTCCATAAATAATGTCAAAACTACTAAAAAGAGCACTTAAGAATTCTCTAATGCCAGCAATCTTAATGATAGCTGGAAAAGCATTAGGTATTTTTGTAATCAGTGCTATCTACGGTTTCTCCTTAGAGATAGGAAATGATATTAACGGTATCTTTTCTACTCAAATATACTTTCAAGAAGGAGAAGTAACATACTTTGTTAATTCCATTTCTGACTTACTAATGTTACTTGCTCTAGCAGTACCAACAATATATCTCATTGTTAAAACAGTAATATTTCAATCTACAATGGATAATCCTAAAACCATTGTAAAGGTTGCTAAATTCAATATGCTTAATTGGATAACTAAGGATGATACAACATTTCTAAAAATCTTCATTTGGTGTGCATTCCTTTGGTTAGCATCTGCGATTGTAATTAAAAATTCTTTTGAGGGAGATACATATACTTGGATAGCAATAGTAGGAAGTGTAATTTCATTCTTTAGTGCATTCGGAGCATTAAAAGCATTTGAAGTTGAAACAAATAAAGTATATCCTAGTAGTAGTAAATATTACTAAGTATGAAAAATCAAAAGTTTAAAAAATTTGCAACTCTAGTCTTAGAACCAGTAGCATTTGGTTTACTAGCACTACTCTTCATAATACCTTCAATTACTGTAATAAACTTAGAACCCATTACAAAAGCTCTTAAGCAAATAGATGTATTAGGAGTAAGTAATAAATCAGAGATTTCCATTAATGTAATAGGTGGTACTCACCAAATATTTAATAAAGAGAAGGTAGAGGAAGTAGATGGAGTATATACATATACAACAGTATTAACACGAAGAGAAGCAGATAGGTACTCTAAACCGATTTTAGAGGTAGTAAATAGTAAACAGGAAGAGGTAGTCTTAGAAATATATGGCAATACAGTACTACCAACAGGTTCTGATATAACAATGATAATAGAAGATCAGGTATATAGATTACAAAGTCCAAATGGAGATATAAGTAGTCAAAAGATTAGCTTAGTACCTAATAAAAAGTATGTAATATTTCTCGCAATAGAGAGCTTCTCAAATGTACAATTTGAAGAAGATTTTACATTAAAAATAAAAGAAGTAGAGTTTTAATACTTCTTTTTACTCTTCTTAGCCAAAATATAATATAATAACCCGTATTCTATGGGTAATACTGATATAAATAAAATTCGCAATTTCTCAATAATTGCACATATAGATCATGGTAAATCTACATTAGCAGATAGGATGTTAGAAGCTGCTCATATAGATATATCTAGAGATAAGAGAGAGTCTAGGATATTAGATAGATTAGACTTAGAACAAGAGAAAGGTATTACCATTAAACTACAAGCATGTAGAATGATATGGAAAGATACACAACTAAATCTAATAGATACACCCGGACATGTAGACTTCTCATATGAGGTATCACGTTCCTTAGCTGCATGTGAAGGTGCCCTACTTCTAGTAGACGCATCACAGGGAGTACAAGCACAAACAATCTCCAATACACAAAAAGCTCTTGAGTTAGGACTAACCTTAATACCCGTTATTAATAAAATAGATTTACCTAATGTAAATATTAAAGAAAGAGAAGATGAATTAATTCAATTACTAGGTTTTAAAAGAGAAGAGATATTAAAGGTCTCAGGTAAAACAGGAGAGGGAGTAGAACAGTTACTAGATGCAATTGTAGATAAATGCCCTACTCCAAAGGGAGAGAGTAATACACCATTAAAAGCCCTAATCTTTGATTCCTTCTATGATGAACATAGAGGCGTAGTTGTTGCAGTAAGAATATTTGAAGGTAGGGCAAAATATGTACCTGGAAAAGCAGATGATTTGTATATATTACAAAAGGGTGAGAAGTTTAAACCAACCGAAATAGGTATATTCACTCCTAATTTAGAAGAAACAACATTTTTAAATTGTGGAGAGGTAGGATATATAGCTACTGGATTTAAAGATATTAGTATGTTTACTGTAGGAGATACAATATCGGACAGTAAGGATACCTTACCTTTAGAAGGATATAAGATACCTAAACCAAATGTATTTGCTACATTCTTTCCAGTAACTACAGACCAGTATGAACCTCTTAAGATAGGGTTAAACAAGTTAAGTATGAATGATGGAGCATTAACCTTCTCAGACCAAAGATCTAACCTCTTAGGTTCTGGTTTTAGATGTGGATTTCTAGGACTCCTTCATATGGAGATAGTACAAGAGAGATTAGAAAGGGAATATGATGTAGATTTGATAATTACAGCACCCACTGTAGAGTATAAAATTACTAAAAACGATGGTACTAAATTAGAGATACAAACTCCTCAAGAACTACCAGACCCATCTGAAATATCTGAAATATTAGAACCTTGGGTAAGATTAAAGGTAATGACCCCAGATAGATATATGGGACCTCTAATGGACCTTTGCCAATACAAAAGAGGTGTATATGTAAATACACAGTATCTTTCTAATACCTCTGGTGATATACAACTTAAAGATCAGTACATTGTACTAGAGTATGATATGCCATTAGCATCCTTAGTATCTAATTTCTTTGATTTACTTAAAAACAAATCTAGTGGATATGCCTCAATGGAATATGAGTTAATAGATTTCTTTCCTGTAGACTTAGTAAAAGTATCCGTATTAGTTAATCATGAAGAAATACCTGCATTAAGCTTCTTAGAAACCAAAGACTTAGCTAGACCTAAAGCAGCAAAGCTTTTAGAAGTAATGAAAGAAGAAATACCTAGACAGCAGTTCCCTATTCCTCTTCAAGCCTCAATTGGGGCAAAGATAATAGCAAGAGAAGATGTAAAAGCATTTAGAAAAGATGTAACAGCCAAACTATACGGAGGTGACTATACCAGACGTCTAAAACTTTTAGAAAAACAGAAGAAAGGTAAAAAGAGATTAAAGATGATAGGGAGTGTAAATATCCCTCAAGAGGCATTCTTAAGTATTTTAAAAACCTAATGATTGAAAAATTAGTATTAACAAATTTTAGAAAATTTAAAGATAAAATCTTTGAATTTGATAAAAATATTGTAATCTTCTATGGCCATAATGCACAGGGCAAAAGCTCTGTATTAGAAGCCATATACATATTAAATACAGGAACCTCTCCATGGGCATCTACAAATGAATATATCAATGTAGACCAAAATGGAAATGCACATACAAGAATAGAGAGTATAGAGGAAGGTAAATCATATGCATACTTTAAAGATATTAGTAAAAGAATATTTAAAATAGAGAGTAAGAATGTAAAACCTTCTACATTCTTCGAAAAAAGATCCTCCAATATCTTTAATCCTGAGAAAATAGAATTACTAATGATATCTCCCTCTGAGAGAAGAAATTTCTTAGATTCCACTCTTCTAAAATATGATTATGAATATGAGACCTTACTCA
>JAVEVH010000032.1:0-8069 GCA_034005145.1 Candidatus Dojkabacteria bacterium
TTACTGAGCAAATAGAACTTTTTGTTAGATTTTTTAGTTTTGTTTGACTATATAAATCTAAATAGATTTGTAAATGACGCAGTTCTTAACTTTTGGACGTGGGTTCAACTCCCACCGTCTCCACCATACTAGAATCTTCATTTTTGAATTGCTCTAATACTTGATAGGTTAGGCATAACTCTCTGGTTCGCAATCCTGTTTCAGGATGATATTCTATTCCATCGGGAAATAGCCATTTCTGATACTTATATTTCATAGTCGCATTTGAACTAATCCATATACTGTATGGATCTTTTAGGTACTTCAAACCATTTTCTATTACTGGTTTGCAATTTTTTTCTGAGAGTTTTTCGTTAATAGATTCTATATCCTCTTCGTAACTGGTGATCTCTTTTTCTAACTGTTCGTACTTCTTCTCTAGTCCTTCTATAACTTTTTGATTGTTTAATTTTGAGATAGCCTCTATGGTTGTTTTCTGTTCTTCCTGAAGGCTCTCTATTCGCTTCTGGAGTTGTGTACCTCTGTGATTGTCTTTTGATGTACCTTCGGATAAAGAGCTTCTTAGAATCTCCTCAAAGAGTCTAAGGAGCCCTTCATCGGGCTCCAAGTGGCTAATAGTATCTCCAAATTCTTGATGTACTACAGCTGTTGAAGTAGCTCTGAAACAACCTTTTGTAGGACAGGCGTATACATAGTATGTTCCGCCGTTTCCTCTTGCTGGATATCCTCTCAATTTCCTACCACAGTGTGAACAGTAGGTTATAGAACGGAGAGGGAAGTCAGGATGATGTTTTTTGTATGAATTGGTCTGTCTTTTTCTACCATCCAACTTTTCTTGGATGAAAAGCCAATCTTTCTTTGAGATTAACCGCTGATATACGTGTTCTCTGTAGTCATCTATTGAGCTATCCCAAAACATCCCTGCATAGAATGGAGTTCTTAAGATTCTTCCTGCAAGTTGGAAAGAAGTATTCTTCTTCGGCTCAAATCCATTAATATCTAGATCTCTAGCTACTTCTCTAAGAGTTTCTATTTTCCCTGCGAGGTAGTTTTGAAATGTTTTTTGTATCGCTCTTCCATCATCATTGATTACAATATCTGCTACATTGTTTACCCTAATGTTGTTGTATCCTTTTGGAGCTTTTCCCATAAAGTAGCCTTGCTCTCTTTTCTTTTGTAAAGAAACCTTTATTTTTGCTCCGAGACTATCAGAGTAGTACTCATCAATGGAAGCTAACATTTTGAAAACAAGTCTTCCTTCTGGAGTATCATCAAATTTAGCCGTTACACATATAAGCTCTATGTTGTTTTTCTGTAGTCTTCTAACAACCTCTATAGCTTCTTGTGTATTTCTTGAGAATCGAGATGTATCGTATGTACAGAAGTATTTAACTTTGTCCTTTAGAGCTTTTTCTACAGCTTTTTGGAAATCATCTCTTCCTTCTATACTTCTTCCACTTTTTCCTTCGTCTTCATACATAAAGATTTTTGTACAGCCTAGATCTTTGAGTTTCTTTTCCACATCTCTTTTCTGTATTTTTAGGGAAACACCTTCGTCTGCTTGTTTCTTTGTGGACACTCTCGTGTATCCGATTCCTATTATTTCATTACTCATTCTTTTAATATATAATAAATTAGCTTGACAGTGAATTAGAGGGGATTTAGACCCCTCTTTTTTTATGGTTCATTCATTTTCGTTATTATTACAATTTAGATAGTTTCCAATATAGGCATTGGCTAATAGGGATAATTCTTTTAGGATGACTTCTAATTGCTCATCGGATAGGTGAGACCATTTAGCACCGAGTAGCTTTCGGGCTTCTTTTATAGATATTTTTATTTCTGGATTTTGCTTATTAAAGTCTTCCATATTGGAAGCATATAACAAGCTATACGGGAGCACAGTAACGGATTATGGATACAAAATCTGTTACTTATTCTTTAGAGAGTTTCCTCAATCTTGCTAAGGCGGTTTTAACAATATCTTCCTCTGAATACTTGGGTTCTACCTTAAGTTTTAGTCCAATTTCATCCAAGGAAAGACCTCCTTTGGTATATAAACGAAGGATTTCTAGATCCCTTTTATTTCTTCTCATCTTATCTTTTGTATTAACACCTTCTTGGTCTAGTGTTTTAGCAATCTTCTTTTCATAGTTATCTTTAATAAACCGCTTAATATCTGTTATCCCTACATTATTTCGTATATGGATATGTACGGATGGACCATTCTCATCATATTCTCTAGTAATATCTATTAAGGGTTTTCCAGGAACAACTCTGATCACCCCAAAGAGGAGCAGCTCGACAAGTGGCATTTCATTAAAGGATTTAGAATATCTTTTGTAAAAAGAGAGTTCATTAAATTTCTCTCTAAGTAGATTCTGTAGTTTTTTAGTATCTATGTTTTTCTCTAGCAATGCTTCGTATAATTCTTCTTCGTAGTTTACTAATCTAACAAGGTCTTCTTGTATTTCTTTTGTAAAAGGTATGAAGAATGTTTCTCTCAATTCTTTTGCGTTTATATTATTTTCTTCTCTGTATTTTTCTATAAATTCTATAAGAGGTTTGTAGAGTTGTAGAGCTTTCAGTCTGTAATAGTAGGGGAAGTTCTGATCAGTTCTTTCTTTCTTAAATTGGAATGGATTGTCAACAATCTTTCCACTACGGAGTAAGAATTTTATTTCCATATAAAAAATATCGCCACACTCACGGCTATGAAAGTGCAGCGATATATAGCCGTTAATTTATGGCATATTATACACTCCGAATATATGTGTTACCAACATCATCAGGATCTACAAATCTGGAAATTAGCTCATCGACAATCTCTTTCGAGTCTCGAGAATCCTCAGAATCTTTGTACCCAAACTCACCCTTAAGTTTTCTTTCTAAGAAACGCATAGCAATCTTTGGGTCGTTTTCTAGTGCTTTCACTATAGTTTTTCTAGCTTTCAGAATAGGGGACTGTTTTAATAGCTCAAAACGGTCTAATAACTCAGGGTTTTCTTCTACCCAATTGTAATATGTTTGTTTAGAGATATTCGCGTTAAAACAAGCTTCTAGTACTGTAGCTCCTACTATAAATGCGTCTTCTAATTTTTTGACTGTTAAGTCATTAAGTTTTGTTGGTCTAGACATATATAATTTTACCAAATTTTAAGAAATCTAAATATAATACTGGCATATGAGTTGCCAAGCCTTCCAGGATCTGCTATTATCTTTCTAGTGGTGGCGAAGACACCATTAAGTTCTTAATATTTTAATATTCTAGGTCTTAAAGTTTTCCAGAGGAGCCGAAATGTATTAGACTTCTTTGGCCATTAATGGAATTCTTTAATTGTTAGTGTTTCGAATAGATTATGCCACGTTAATTACTACTTGGTGAGTTCTTCGGGGCCTAGAGCGATAACTGTGGGTCTCGCCCGCAACTATCTAATTTATTAAGAAAGGACCAATGGGAAGTCCAAAGATCTTTAGAGACTTAGAGTCTCAGATAGATTCTTTGGCCAAACTAGGGTCTATATCGGCAGAATCTGCCTTGAGAGTAAAAAAGCTCTTGAAGTTATTGCAAAAAGATTTGCAGAACAATAGTAGAGTTGCTATCTCAAAGAGAATTGCCGAAATTATTAGATCACTCAAGTAGTAGTGGCCATAATCTTTTTTATTTGAGAGAAATCGAATACAGAAGATTATGCAATATGACAAAGCAATAAAAATTATAAGATCAATATATGGTCTCTCCCAAAAGGAATTAGCACAGAAGACGGGTTTGTCTCAAAGTGTTATTTCTAGAGTTGAATCAAGGGAGAGGATTCCGACAGATCAATTTGTTGATAAACTGTTAGAAAGTCTTGATATACCAAGGGAACTCTTTGATTTCTTAGTTAACAAAAATGAATCTAAGATTTCTCCCGATGAGAGGCTTATCTTAGCAAAGAACCTTCTACGATTAATAAGTACGAAGTATGAGTAATTTTTCTTCTCTTGAAAAAATTGTAGGTATCTATGGTTTCTCGAAAGAAGAACTCAAGAAGATAAAAGAGAATTTCAATAATGAATATAAAATTGTGGATATTCCGAAACCTAAAGGGGGATATCGTACAATTTTTTCTCCCTCTATTAGGTTAAAATCATTGCTTCGTATTCTTAATGAACAATTTTCGACAGAGGCGTCCTTTCCTAACGGGATTACTGCAATTCAAGGTAGGGGACTAAAATATCATTTAGAGCCTCATATAAAAAAGATATTAGTAATTACTACGGATATTAAGGATTTTTTCCCATCTATTTCTATCGAAAACCTTAAATTGTCTCTTCTGAAATATACCTCTTTAGAGGAAGTGCTCATATCTGAAATATTAGAATTTTCATTAGTAGAAGACATCATTCCTCAGGGATTCCCAACAAGCTCCTTTTTCTCCAATATTTCAATACTAAATCTTTGGGAGAGGATACAGAAACTTATTAAAGGTATGAATATCGATATTTCTGTCTATTCTGATGATTGGGCTATCTCGGGAGATCCCGATGAGGTATTTCTCGCTTTTGATATATTAAGAAAAGAAGTAAGACGAGAGGGTTTCAAACTTTCCAATGGTAAAAAGAAAGTTATGTGGAAAGGGAAAGACCAAATAGTTTGTAATATAAAAGTTAATAAAGGTCTTGAGATAACAGACAAGTACAGAGAGGAAGTGAGGAAAGAGATTCTTGTTTATAGGGAAAAATTTCCTTTGGGAGACATAGAGGATCCAAAGCTTTTGGGGAAAATCGAATTTATTAGAGTAATAAATCCAAATCAAGTGAAGGGGTTAGAATGAAATAACTCTGGTGTTAATTTTCAGAGATTTTATTATTAACAAGTAATTTCCAGGATGTATTATTTTTTTATTGTATAATGGAGCACAAATCCTATAACTTAATAAAACTTAAGTTAAAAAATAAATTTACTATTCTAAAACAATGAATGTGTGGACAGAATATAGTGTTAAATTAGCAAGTCAGGAAAATTATCTAGATAGGCTATACAGAGTTTATCCAACGATTCCAAATGAGGTAAGAGAATTAAATACTGAAGTATGGGAAATGATTAAGAAAGCTTATGAATCAAAAAATTCTACAGATTTAATTAAAGCTTTATTATCCCTTGACCTTTTCCCAGTAAAGGATGGTTATGTTGCTTATTTAAGAAAAGATAAAGGTGCTATTGAACGTAATCCTGAGACTATCAACCGTTTAGCGGGTCAAGTTTTTAGTTTGAGTTTAGATGAGTTGTTTGAAAAATGTTCTGAGCCCAAAGAAACAAACAGACAGATGGGACAAGCCTTTCGTAGATGGTTAAATAAAGGGGAAATTGGGGTGCCCATAATAAAAAACAAGGTGGAGTTTTTAGAATTTGAGGGTAATTGCATTTTAGACGGTGGAGATAAAGAGTTAGATGACTTCGCAAAAGAGTATCTTGGATATACAGCAAATAAAGGTTTAGATCTAATAGCCAAATTTAACAAAAAAATGATTATTGGAGAAGCTAAGTTTTTAACAGATTTTGGGGGTCATCAAAATGCCCAATTAAGAGATGCTCTTTTTCTTTTGGAGGGGAAGTTTGATAAAAGTGAATATACTGTTGAAAGAATAGCTATATTAGATGGTGTCTGTTACATAGAGGGTGGAAATAAGATGTTCAAGGAAATTTCAGAGTTTGACGGTACAATTATGAGTGCACTATTTTTGAAAGACTTTTTATATCAAATCTAATGAAGCTAGACAATTTAATCGAAAAACAAATACCAGAGAGCAGGTTGTATCTAGGAGATAATTCTGTAGTTCTGAAAAAACTTATTGCAGAAGGTATTAAAGTAGACTTAACCTATATTGATCCTCCATTTTCTACTAATGGTGTATTTAGGAAGGGGGGGAGTAGAGTTTCAACTATTAGTTCTTCAAAAGCTGATGAAATAGCTTACACAGATACTCTTGTTGGAGACAAATTTTTGGATTTCCTTCGTGAGAGAATTATCTTGATAAAAGAGATCCTTAGTGAGAGAGGGACACTTTATCTTCATATTGATACGAAGGTCGGGTACAAGGTAAGGGCTTTGTTGGATGAGGTATTTGGAGAGAATCGTTTTATTAGTGAAATTACAAGAATTAAGTGTAATCCTAAGAATTTTAGCCGTAAAGCATTTGGAAATATAAAGGATGTCATCTATGTCTACAGTAAAACAGAGGATTACATCTGGAATAACCCAAGAGAGCCCTTTTCAGAGGAAGATATTAGGAGATTATTTCCTAAAGAAAAGGATGGGAGGTTATATACAACAAACCCATTACACGCTCCAGGGGAAACAAGAAACGGTGAAACGGGTAAAAAGTGGAGAGATATGCTTCCTCCTGAAGGTCGTCATTGGAGATATCCTCCTTCAGAGTTAGAAAAACTAGAGAAGAAAGGTCTTATCGAATGGTCTAGCAATGGAAATCCAAGAAAGATGATATTTGCAGACGAAATGAAGAAGAAAGGTAAGGCTGTACAAGACGTTTGGACTTATAAAGATCCAGTCAGACCAAAATATCCAACTGAAAAAAACAGAGAAATGCTAGAGTTAATTGTCAAAACTTCTTCGAATCCAGGAAGTATAGTTTTGGACTGTTTTTGTGGTTCTGGGAGTACTTTGTTAGCTGCAAATAAGTTAGACAGGAAATTTATAGGTATTGATGAGTCTAAAGTTGCTATAAATACTGTTATTAAACAAATTCCAGAACAAAGAAAGTTGATATAGTTTTTGTGTGATACTTGTTAACACTACTCTTCAAATATTTATGGAGTATTCTTCTTTTATGAAGATTTTAATGTTATATTATTTTAAGGATAGATCTAGGGATAGAAGGTTGGTGTTCACCAACAGCAAGATTAAGTCTTGTGGGATCCTTCTTCTAGAATATCCTTGTATAATATCTTATCTTTCACCTCTGGTATACATTTTATTCCATTTCCCCAGATACCCTTATATTTGGGATGTTCGGATGAGAAGATTTTTTCTTTCAATAGCGTGTCAAAAAATATTTTTTCAACAACTAGTTTTGAGGTCTTCGGATTTAATGTTTGGTACATTGCGGATGCGGCATAGTCGCCAAGATTTAATAATGGGTGATTGGACGAATTACTAAGTGATGTTTGTCCTATTCTTTCGGGGAATATCATATTTTTAGAAGAACCAGAGTGCAAACTCTTCTCAAAGAGATAACCTTCAAGCTCCGTTGTTTTTATGTGATTGCGGGAAGAAATTAGAATATGTGTTTTTCTTTTCCCTTCTTGTTTTGTTAACCAAGAAATTCTCTCAAGTAAATCGAGTGTTCCATAGAAGTACATAGAAGGATATCTACAAGCCGAATGATTATTTTCAATTAAACTTGGTTTGTAGAATATGCAGTGAATTGTTTGATATTCTATGTTACTAAGTTGAGCAAAGAGTTCCACGGACTGATTGTGTTTGAGTTCCTTAAAAGACATTTTATATAAAGGTCTGTCTTTGAGCTTAGCTTTCGAGAAATTCTTCAGAATATCCAATAGCATATTTGCATTTTGCTTAGATACAATAAATGCTGAAACTGTGAACCATTCCCTATATCCTTGTTTTGTATTGTCAAAATTCTCATCTCCAGCCTCATCTATATAAGCAAAGAAGTCTTGAGAGCAATTATAACCATCTGTTGTTCTAGAATAGTTAGGGTTTATATTTTTAAGTGAAGGATACTTTTTTCCCATAGCGGATTTTATCATATTGTTGTATGTAGTTATATTCCTGGCCAGTTAGTAATAATCTTGTCCTAAAAGTGCTATCTATTGTTTGTAAGAAAAGTGTGGATTTAATGGAATTTCTCATTTTGTAGTATAATCAAAAGATTAGAGAGTTCTTGAAATATGAGGTTCGCTTTCGATTTCAGGATGTCCACCATTTAAACAAAATTATTCCTGACTTTGAGACTTTTGATATCTTTTCTTAATCTTGTCTATAACACCATCTCTCTTAAGTTCCTCTATTGTCAAATGTGGATTGCTCCGAAAGATAAAAGGA
>JAVEVH010000033.1:0-7880 GCA_034005145.1 Candidatus Dojkabacteria bacterium
CTAGCTTCAAAGAGCTCTTCTACTCTTGGTAAACCTTGAGTGATATCTGTAGTTTGAACACCTCCCTTATGGAATGTCTGCATAGTCATTTGAGTACCTGGTTCTCCAATTGATTGAGCTGCTATTACTCCTACTGCTTTACCCATTTCTACTTCTTGTCCATTCTCTAAGTTAAGTCCATAACACTTTCTACACATACCTAAAGGTGCGTTACAAGCGATTGGTGTCCTAACTGCAATTTCTTCTATACCTTCACTCTCAATCTTTTCTGATACCTCTCTAGTTATATATTCATTCTTAGCAACGATTACATTACCCTTACTATCTACAACATCCTTAGCTACTACTCTTCCAAACAATCTCTTACCAAAATCCATTCTTCTATCATCACTCTTTTTAATAGTGAGACCATCTCCCTCATATCCACAATCATCTAATCTAATGATTACATCATGTGCTACATCTACTAGCTTTCTAGTTAGATATCCTGAAGAAGAAGTTCTTAGAGATCTATCTGCAATACCCTTTCTACCACCATTAGCTGCAACAAAGTACTCAAAAGCACTTAGTCCATCTCTATAGTTACCCTTAATTGGAAGTGGTACCCAGTTACCTCTAGAGTCTCTAACAACACCTTTAATAGTAAGTACCTGTCTTGCTTGAATCTTTCCACCATTAGCTTTGGACTCTACCATTTCATATACAGGGTTATTCTTATCTAAAGTCTTCCATGCTTCATCTGCTAAATCAGATGAGAAGTCATTCCACATTTCAGTAGAGATATTTATTTTCTCTTTTTCAGTAATTAAACCTTGTAAGTAGTTTTCCTGGAGTTGAATATCTTTATCTTCCATCTCCTTGATTTGATTCTTTACATCAAAATCTACTTTACAATCCTCAATAGCGAATGAGAATCCTAAGTCAGTAGCATAGTTGAAACCTATTGTCTTAAGATCGTCTAGTAACTCTACTACTACCTCTAATGGATATTTATCTTTAATATCTTCAACAATATCAGATATCTTACCTCCACTTACTCTCTCATTTACAAACGGGTAATCTAATGGAAGAATTTCGTTAAAGAGACATCTTCCTACAGAAGTACTTACTACCTCTTCGTTTATCTTAACTACAATCTCTTCATTTATATTAATGATCTCTCTCTCGTATGCTTTTATTGCTAAATCTATTGATCCAAATATTCTTGGTTTCTCAGATTCATTCATATCTGTCATTAGGTAGAACCCTATTAACATATCCTTTGCAGGAGTAGCTAATACCTGACCATTAGAGATATTTACAATATTTTTAGAAGCCATTATATCTCTCTTTGCCTCTTCTAATGCTTCTTGTGTAAGAAGTACATGTACAGACATCTGGTCTCCATCGAAGTCAGCATTAAATGCTTTACATACTAATGGATGTAATCTAATTGCTTCTCCTTCGATTAGTCTAGGGTAGAATCCTTGAATACTGTATTTATGTAAAGTAGGAGCACGATTAAGTAATACTGGTTTACCATCTATTACCTTCTCTAATATATCCCAAATGATATCTTGCTCTTCTTCAATCATATCTTTTGCAATTCTTACATTAGGAGCTAACTCCTGTTCTAAGAGTTGGTGTGTAACAAATGGTTTGAACATTTCCAATGCAACTGATTTTGGTAAACCACATTGGTCTAATCTTAGACTTGGGTCACCAACAATTACAGCTCTTCCTGAGTAGTCTACACGTTTACCTAAAAGATTCTTTCTGAATATACCCTTCTTACCTCTTAAATCATCTGTTAATGATTGATATGGTAATCTCTTACTATTCATCATTGGTTTAGATGGTCTGTGAGAGTTATCGATAACGGCATCTACAGACTCCTGAAGCATTCTTTTCTCATTTCTTAGTATTACATCTGGTGCACCTATCTCTATTAATCTTGCTAATCTATTATTTCTATTAATGATTCTTCTATACAAATCATTTAGGTCTGATGTTGCAAATTTACCACCTGATAGAGGGATAATAGGTCTTAACTCTGGAGGTAGTACTGGAAGTATTTCAATAATCATCCAACTTGGATCTATACCATTCTTAGTAAATCCTTCTAAGTATTGAATTCTTCTTATTGTAGTTGCTTTTCTATCTCCCTTTTCTTTCTTTACAGCTTTTCTTAATTTCTTTAACTCTTCAGGAATATCTAAATCCTCAAGAAGTTTTTTAATAGCTTCTGCACCCATCATAGCTTTGAAGAAGAGTAATTCTCTATCCTCTAAATCTATATATTCATCTTCTGTTAATACTGAACCTATTGTTACCTTCTCTATTATTTGTTGTAACCTTGTATAGAAGTTATCTATCTCTTCCTCTCTCTCTGCAAAATCTCTTCTTACTTTAGCAATAGTTTGCTTCTTCTTATGTTCTAATTGGCTTACTTTGAAATCTCCACCATCTTTCTCTTTCTTAGATGTCTTCATATCAGCATCAAAGGTATCACTTGTTGCTTTTAGCTCCTCATCTAATTCCTTTTGAAGTTCGTTCATCTCTTCTTTCTTCAAAAGCTCTATTCTCTCAAGCATATCTTTCCTCTTATCATCCTCAAGTTCTACTACCATATATCTTGTGTAGTAAACTACTGAGAGTAATTTTTTGTGTGACATATCTAGTACAATAGACATCTTGTTAGGAATACCGTATGCAAACCAAACGTGAGCAACAGGTACAGAGAGTTTAATATGACCCATTCTCTCTCTTCTAACATCTTTAGTTGTAACCTCTACTCCACACTTATCACATACTATCCCCTTATACCTAATCTTTTTGTACTTACCACAGTAACATTCATAGTTTTTAGTAGGACCAAAAATCTTCTCACAGAAAAGACCATCTGGTTCTGCTCTAAAGGTTCTATAGTTGATAGTTTCAGCTTTTGTTACCTCTCCATATGACCAGTCTAATATCTGCTCTGAAGAAGCAAGTGTTAATTTTAGTGCATCAAAATCTTCGAATGCATTTCTTTTATGATTATTCATTCTCTGAAACCTCCTCTGACTTTTTTGAAATTAATTCCATATTTAGACATAGAGCATTTAACTCTTTTATTAATACCTTAAATGATTCAGGTATATTTACACTTTCAATCTTCTCTCCATGAATTATTGCTTTGTAAGCACTAGACCTACCCTTAATATCATCTGATTTAATAGTAAGCATCTCTTGTAGTGCATATGGTGCACCGTGTGCTTCTAATGCCCAGACTTCCATTTCTCCAAATCTCTGTCCACCTCTTTGTGCTTTACCACCTAAAGGTTGCTGAGTTACAGCAGTGTATGGTCCAGTTGATCTAGCATGTACTTTCTCATCAGCAATATGATGTAGTTTAAGTGAGTACTTAATTCCTACTGTTACTTTTCGTGGGAATTTCTTACCTGTTCTTCCATCGTAAAGGTCTACCTTCTGTTCAATTTTAAACCCCTTGTTCTTCATCTCTCTTTCTAACCATTCTTTATTTACACCTTCAAAGAGTGGGAATGAGAATTTCTCATTTAGAAGTTTTGCATACTGACCAAAGTGAACCTCTTCTGCTTGACCCATATTCATTCTTTTTAGGAATGTAGGAGTAAGAACAATATCAACAGGTTCTCCATCAGCTGTAAAAGGCATATCTTCAACTGGTCTAATAGCGGCAACGGTATTTTTGTCTCCGTGTCTTCCAGATATTTTATCTCCATATCCTAACTTCTTAGTATCTGCTACCCAAATCTTAACCTCTTCTAATACTCCAGGAGGTAATTTATCTCCTTTTTCTACAGAAAGTCTTTGTGTATGGATAACGATACCCTCTTCACCGTGAGGTAATCTTAGTGAGTTATCTCTAACATCACTTGCTGATTCTCCAAAGATTGCTCTAAGTAATCTCTCCTCAGCGGTTAACTCCTTCTCTCCTCTTGGTGCAATTACACCAACTAGGATATCACCTGCTTTAACTTTCATTCCTTCTCTTACAATACCAACCATGTCTAACTTCTGAAGTATCCTATCATTTACATGAGGGATATCTGCAGTAATTACCTCTGGGCCTAATTCTGTATCTCTTACTTCAACCTTATGCTCTCGAATATGAATAGAGGTTAAGAGGTCATCTCTTACTACTCTTTCTGATATTACTACAGCATCTTCATAGTTATATCCTTCATAGAACATTAATGCTGCTCTTAAGTTTGTACCAATTGCTAACTCTCCATTTATACATGTAGGACCATCTACTACAACATCTCCCTTTTTTAGTTTCTGACCAACCTCTACAGCAGGTCTTTGGGTAAATGATGTATTATCATTTGTTCTATAGAAGTTTACTAACTGGTAATCTCTAATTCCATTCTTTTTGTAATTTACTGTTACCTTACCTGCATCAACATACATAACTACTCCGTCATCTTCTGCAAATACACTCCAATTTGATTGTCTTGCTACTATCTCTTCTACACCAGTACCTACTAAAGGAGCTTGCTGTTTAACTAAAGGAACTCCCTGCCTTTGCATATTTGCTCCTGCAAGTGCTCTCATAGCGTCATCGTGTGATACAAAAGGAATAAGTGCCATACCTAATCCTGCTTGCTGATATGTTAATACATCTACATAGTCAACTAGGTTTACATCTTCTAAAATGAAATCTCCTTTGTACCTAACTGGTACTAATGCTTCTAATATATTGTTATGCTCATCTGTTTTTACAGAAGGGATACTAATATATTTACTCTCTTCATCTAATGCATCAAAGTAATCGACCTCTTCAGAGATAAATGGGGTAACCTTTACACTCTTAATATCTTTTTTAGAAGATATCTTATCAGCTAACTCTTTAGTAATCTCTGTTCCTTTCTTAGCTACTCCCTTAATATCTTCGTTTAAGATTCTATTTAAAAGATTACCTTTATTATTCTTAACCTCTTTTAATACTCTTCTATATGGTGATTCTAAGAATCCATAACCATTTACTCTTGCTAGTATTGATAACTGTGTAACAACACCAATATTAGCACTCTCTGGACTAGTTACAGGGTCAAACTTTGCATACTGAGAGTTATGTACCTCTCTAATAGAGAATGTTGCCCTATCTTTTACAATACCACCAGGTCCTGCTGCGGTTACTTTCCTTTTGTTTTCTAACTCTGCTAATACATTGGTTTGATCCATGAATGCAGAAAGCTGATTTGCACCAAAGAATGATTGAATGGAAGCTGCTATTGGTTTTGTACCAACTAACATAGATGGTGTAACCTTAGCATCTTGACCATACAAACTCATTTTGTCTTTAATATTTTTCTCTAATCTTCTAATACCAGCAAGTAATTGTCTCTCTAACACTTCACCTACACTTCTAATTCTTCTATTACATAGGTGATCTATATCATCAGGCTGTTCAGCCCCATTATTTATCTTTATTAATTTTTTAACAATGAGGATTAAATCTTCTGGGTAAAGAGATGTCTCGTTAGGATTGTTTACATCATATGTAGTTCCTAACTTTCTATTTAACTGGAATCTACCAATCTTCCCTAAATCAAATTTCCTTCTATTAAAGAAGTTACTCTTAATATATTTTTCTGCACTCTCAATGGTTACAGACTCATCTGGTCTTAACTTGTTATATATACTAATGATTGCATCCTCTTTACTCTTAGTAAAATCTCTAGCCAATGTTGCCTCTATATATTTATACTCTTCATTGGTATCTACATCTTTAAAAAGTTTGAGTATCTCTTGATCACTCTCATATCCTAATACTCTTAGTAATTCTGTAATTAATACTCTTGGTCTTTTAGGAAGAATTCTCATAGAGATGACATTGTATTTGTTTACCTCTATTTCATACCAAGGTCCTCTACCAGGCATAAGTCTAGCTTTGTAGATAGTTCGGTAAGGAAGAGCTTCATTTTCCTCAAAAAGGACCCCCTCTGCTCTTACAATCTGGTGTGTAACTACTCTTCTAACCCCATTTACAACAAAAGCCCCATCATCTGTCATCATGGGTAAATCGGCAACGAATATCTCTTGCTCTTTAATCTCTCCTGTTTTGTTGTTTAGTAATTGAACAGTAGCATATACTGGGACTTCATAGGAAAGACCTTTTGCAACGGCTTCCTCTATACCTCTATATGGATCTCCATATCTAAATGACTTGAATTCAAGAGTCCACATTCGTTCCATTGTGTCCTTTACAGGACTAATTTCATCGAAAAGTCTCTTGAACCCACCCTCATAAAATTCCTTAAATGAGGTCTTTTGAGCTTCTATTAGACTTGGAATCTCAAATGAGGAAGAGAATCCTTTTCCTAAGTTGAGTCTTGAAGCTCTGTTTCGTTTGGGTTCTACCATAGAACAGTGATTTATAGGTTATAAATTACATCCAAAAAAGCGAATATCCATAAATCACTCTATATTTTAGTGATCTAAAATGTTTGATAATCGCCTTAATTAAAGCAAAATTTAGGTAACTCTGGGGAGTTTATCATATTTATGCTACATAGTCAAAGGGTTTTTCATCCTTTACAATACTTTTTAATTACATATAATATATCGATGGAAAATCTTTGTCAAAAGATTTAGATTCCTCTATTATATATATACACAATTACTACAATGCCCCGTAAAAAGAAAAAAGAAAAAATAAATATTAAAAGCTCAGAAACCAAGATATTCTTTGGGTTAATACTCTTTGTATTAGGAGTAGCTTTAATGCTCACACCGTTTGTAAATGAGCAAGCAGATATATTCATATATATATCAAACCTACTAGGATGGCCTTCAATGGTATGGGGGATAGCTGTAACGGCACTTTCCATTAATCTCCTTACTCAAGGTAAAAGTTTTGGAAAGATATCCCAAATATTTGGATTTTTAGTATTAGCGTTCTCACTTAATACATTACTTACATTCTGGGTACCTGTAGATTCACTAGAAGACCCAAATATATTACAACGAGCTGGTGGTACAGTTGGGAAATTTTTACACGTTGGTATAAATGATGCACTAGGAGATGTATTAGAGTTAATAGTGTTGTTGATAGTATTAATAGTAGCCTTCTCCTTTATCACTGGTATTGAATTAAAACAGATTACAGAGGTAATTAGACAGCTCTTTACTAAGATTAGTCTAAGGGACTTACAGGGTAAAATTGGTGGTGGTGTAAGTGATGAGAAAATGGTTATCAGTGGTATGGATGATGATATAGATGAGAGGAATGTTAGAGAGCCAGAGGATGACATTCAGATACAAGAAAACCTTACACAGCAAGAAGAAGGTAATCTCTTTGCTCCTACTTCTAGAGGTGTTTCCCCACAACAATCTACTCCTAGAGTTACAACAGATCCAAATACTGATATTGCCCCTTCTACACCTAAATATACTGATTGGGTATATCCTAGTATAGATAAGTTGCAAGATCCTAAAAAGACTGAACAGCCAAAAGAAGCATACAAAGAGGAAGCAAGAGTAATTGAAACTGTACTTAAAAGTTTCAATATTCCTGCTAAGGTTGTAGAGATTACAATTGGTCCAACTGTAGTAAGATATTCACTCGCTATACCTACTGGTGTTGCTGTAAATAGGGTAAAAAGACAGAGTAATGATATAGAGGTAGCACTAAGAGTTACCAAAGGAATGATGAGAATAGAGGCACCAATACCAGGTACCTCATATATAGGTATAGAAATTCCTAATAAGAGTCCTAACTATGTTCATATGAAAGAGATGGCTAGAAAGCTTCTTTCAGAGGCTGATAAATATCAATTACCTGTGATACTAGGACGAGATATCGCTGGCAAATCAGAGATAAGAGATCTTGTTTCTCTTCCTCACTTACTTGTAGCTGGTATGACTAGATC
>JAVEVH010000004.1:0-37029 GCA_034005145.1 Candidatus Dojkabacteria bacterium
CTTCGAAAGAAACAAGCCTCACATGAATATCGGAACCTTAGGTCATATAGACCACGGTAAAACTACCTTGGTTCGTGGTATTCTAAATGCTTTCTCCACAGATGCGGATAGAGCAAAAATGACTGACAAATTGGATAAAGATCCAGAGTCAAGAGCAAAGTCAATAACTGTTGCAGTAGCACATGTAGAGTTTGAAACAGATTCTAGACACTACGCATTAGTAGATTGTCCAGGACATAAAGACTACATTAAGAATATGATCACAGGTGCAGCTCAAATGGATGGCGCAATCTTGGTTGTATCTTCTGATGATGGTGCTATGCCTCAGACAAAAGAGCATATCCTTCTTGCAAAGCAGGTAGGTGTTCCTAAGATGGTTGTATACATTAACAAATTTGGAGATGCCGATGATGAGATTTTAGAATTAATCAAAGCAGATGTATCAGATCTTTTAGGAAAATATGGATATGATGAGAATGCTCCAGTAATTGTAGGTGATGCATTAAAGGCAGAGAAGGGTGAAGAGGAAGGTTTAGCATCAGCAAGAGAATTGATGAAAGCAGTAGACGAATTTATCCCAATACCAGAGAGAGATGTAGAGAAACCATTCTTAATGCCAATTGAAGATGTATTCTCAATTGAAGGAAGAGGAACAGTAGTAACAGGAAGAATTGAAAGAGGAGTTTTGAAATTAAATGAAGAGGTAGAGATATTAGGTATGGGAAGAAAACCACAAAAGACTGCAGCTACAGGAATAGAGATGTTCAACAAATCTATGAAAGATTCTCAAGCAGGTGATAACGTAGGTATTTTGTTAAGAGGTTTGAAGAGGACAGATGTAGAGAGAGGACAAACACTCTCAAAACCAGGTTCAGTAGAAACACACACTGAGTTCAAAGCAGAGGTATATATCTTAAGTAAAGAGGAAGGTGGAAGACACACTCCATTTATAACTGGATATAAGCCACAGTTCTATGTAAGAACTGCAGATGTAACAGGTGAGGTAACTTTAACAGAGGGTGTAGAAATGGTTGCTCCTGGAGATAATACAGAATTTACTGTAAAGCTAGTAGCTCCAGTAGTAATAGAAAAAGGACAAGGATTTGCAATCAGAGAGGGTGGTTCAACAGTAGGTAAGGGAATAGTTACCGAGATTCTTAAGTAAGAATACATAGGGAGGTAGGTAAAACTACCTCCCTGTATATTAAGTTTAATTTAGCTCTTTAAGATAGAATGAGTGATACAGGTCCAAAAATTAGGGTAAAGTTAAAAGGGTATGATTCTGTAGTATTAGACAGATCTGCCAAAAGTATAATTGAGACCGCTATTAGCACAGGTGCTAAGGTAGCAGGTCCTATACCTCTACCAACAAGAAAAAGAAAGGTAGCTGTAAATAGATCTCCATTCATCTATAAGAGTTCAATTGAACACTTTGAAATAGGTACTCATAAAAGAGTAATAGATATAATCGATCCAACTCCCAAGACAATAGATGCATTACAACATCTTCAAATGCCTGCTGGAGTAGGTATCGAAATTCAATAATAAAAAATATGAAAGCGATATTAGGAATAAAAAAAGGAATGACAAGAGTATTTGAAGGAGATAAGGCTGTACCAGTTACAGTTATTGATGTCTCTGGTTGTAAAATCGCTAGAGTAATTAAAGATGAAATAGTATTAGGATTAGGAAGCAAGAAAAAAGGAACAAAAGCTGAGTTAGGTAAGTATAAAGATTTAGGATATACACCTATGCACAAATGGGTCCTTAAGGGTGAATTACCAGAAGGCTTAAAGATAGGAAGTGATATAGTACCAGAGACCTTTAACTTAGGTGATAAAGTAACAGTAAGTTCTACATCTAAAGGAAAAGGGTTTGCTGGAGTAGTAAAAAGGCATGGTTTTAAAGGAGGTCCTAGAACACACGGACAATCAGATAGACTTAGAGCTCCAGGTTCAATTGGTGCAGGTACAGATCCTGGTAGAGTATGGAAAGGAACAAGAATGGGTGGAAGAATGGGTTCAGAGAAAGTAACAATTAAGAATAAAAAGGTTGTAGGTATAAAGGATACATATCTTTTAATTAGTGGTCCAATACCTGGTTCTAATGGAGATTTAGTAAAAATATTTGAAGAGTAATATGGCAGAAACAAAAAAAGTAACAACTAAAGAAACAAAGTTAAATCCAATGGTATGGGATATACCATACAATGGAGATTTAATAGCACAAGTACTCTATGTCTTTGCTAGTAATGAGAGAAAGGGTACATCTAGTGTAAAAGGAAAAGGTGATGTATCAGGAGGAGGAAAGAAACCATGGAAACAGAAAGGTACAGGAAGAGCAAGATCTGGATCAATTAGATCCCCATTATGGGTAGGTGGAGGTGTTACATTTGGTCCTAATAATAGGAATTGGAAGAGAAGTATAAACAAAAAGATGGTACAGAAAGCTTTGTGTATGATGCTTTCTCAAAGAAATAAAGAAGAGTTAGTAAAGTTTGTAAATATTGATTCTGAAAAAGAATTAAAAGATTTAAGAGTTAGTATTGATAAGGAAGCTTCTAAGAAGAGTTTACTTATCTCAGATAGTGAAAAGGCATCTTTAGCATTGAGGAATGTAAAAACATTTAAAGTAGTTACTCCGATGGGAGTTAACCTAAAAGATATTGTAGCAGCTAGAAATATACTTGTAGATATGGATGGACTTAATATTTTGGAAAAGAGATTAACCAATGGAAAATAAAGAGATAATGTTAAAACCTGTAGTTTCTGAGAAATCATATGGTCTTGCGAATGCAAGTAATAAGTATGTTTTCTTTGTTGATACAGGAGTTAACAAGATAGAGATTAAAAAGGCTGTTGAAAAGAAATATAAAGTAACAGTATTAGATGTTAATACCGTTGTTAAACCTGGTAAAGGATTTAAAGATTGGAAAAGTAATAAATCTTTTAGAAAAAGTGATAAGCGTAAAGCAATAGTAACCCTTAAAAAGGGAGATAAGATTGATGAATTTTTAAATATTTAATATGGCAGTAAGAACATTTAAAGCTACAACTTCTTCACTAAGAGGCACAAGGTTAGAGGACAGGTCCATGTTAGAGAAAAAGTGTGGTCCTAGAAGGTTGACTGTTTCTAAGAATCAGAAATCAGGAAGAAATAACCAAGGGAAGGTAACAATAAGGCACAGAGGTGGTGGGTTTAAGAGAAGAGTTAGAATAATAGACTTTAAGAGAGATAAGTTTGATATAGAGGCAAAGGTATTAGGTTTGTACTTTGATCCAAATAGAAGTGCTCATTTAGCTCTCTTACAGTATACAGATGGAGATAAGAGATATATAATAGCACCTCGAGGAATAAAGGAAGGAGATAAGTTAATCTCTGGAGAGAAAGTAGATGTATTACCAGGTAATGCAATGAGGATTAAGAATATTCCTTCTGGAACAATAGTACACTGTATAGAAAATAGAGTTGGAAAAGGAGCTACATTTGGTAGATCTGCAGGACAGGAAATAGTAGTACAGGGTATAGATCCAACAGGTAAGTATGTACAAATTAAACTCTCTTCTGGAGAAATTAGATTAGTACCAGCAGATGGAATGGCTACAATAGGACAGGTTGGTAATGAAGAGAAATTAAATGTGAAGTTAGGAAAAGCAGGAAGAAGAAGAAACTTAGGATGGAGACCAGTAGTTAGAGGTATGGCTATGCACGCTGTAGAGCATCCACACGGAGGTGGAGAAGGAAAAGGTGTAATTGGTACTGCTAAAGATATCTGGGGTAACAGAATAGGAACTAGAACAAGAAAGAACAAGAGAACAGAAAAGTTAATAATTAAAAGAAGAAGGACCCCTCAAAGGCCTTTTGCTAAGAAATAATTTAGGAGGATACATATATGTCTAGATCACTAAAAAAAGGAGCATATGTAGATGAAAAATTACAATTAAAGGTAAAAGCCGCTTTAGCAAGTGGTGTTAGAAAGCCAATTAAAACATGGGCTAGAGCATCCACTATTACTCCTGAAATGGTAGGTTTAACATTTGGTGTACACAACGGTAAGAAACATGAAGAGGTATTAGTTGAAGAATCAATGATAGGGCATAGATTAGGAGAATTTTCTCCAACAAGAAAGTTCAAAGGACATGCTAAGAAAGGTAAATTAGCTAAAGTATATGGAAGTAGTGGTAGATTTGAAGAATAAAAATATGGAAGCAAAAAAAACAACAGTAAAAGTAAAGAATGTAGCACAATCATCACAGAAATTAAGATTGGTGGCTGATTTAGTTAGAGGAAAAGGTGTAGAAGAGGCTTTGGATATATTAGCTTTGACAAATAAGAAGGGTTCCCTCTTTATCTCTAAAGCTATTAACTCTGGAGTAGCTAACGCAAGAGATTTGTTTAGTGTAGATAAAGAAGAATTGAATATAACACATATATCTGTAGATGGAGCACCAGTATTTAAAAGAGGAAGATTTGCTTCAAGAGGTAGATCCTCAAGAATATTAAAAAGAAGATCACATATTAATTTAGAATTAACTGTTAAATAATGGGAAGAAAGGTCAACGCAAATGCAATTAGGATGGGTATTAATAAGACCTGGAATTCTGTTTGGTATACTCCAAAAAGAGAATACCCCGCTATGCTTGCACAAGATTTAGAACTTAAAAGAGTAGTAAAGGAAAGAATGAAAGATTCTGGTATAGATAAGGTATTGATAAATAGAACTGCACATAAGATAGAGATAGAGTTGTATGTAGCAAGACCAGGAGTAGCAATTGGAAGAGGTGGAGAAGGTATAGATATCTTACAGAAAGATTTAAAGAAAATGACTAAAAGTGATGTAGAGGTAAAGATTAAAGAAGTAAGGAAAGCAGACCTTTCTGCTAGAATAATTGCTAGATCAATAGCAGATGGAATTGAAAGAAGACAGCCATCTAAATTACTAGCAGCTAGTGCAAAAGAGAAAGCTATGATGGCAGGAGCAAAAGGTATAAAGATATGGATATCAGGAAGAATAAATAATGCAAGTCAGGCTAGAACAGTAAAGCAAGGAGATGGTTCTGTACCAGCTCAAACACTTAGAGCAGATATAGACTATGCAGAGGAAACGGCAAAGACATTAGACGCAGGATTAATGGGTGTAAAAGTATGGATATATAAAGGAGAGAAAAATAATATAGAGGACGAAAACTAGATATGTTACAACCTAAGATAAGAAAACATAGAAAAGAGTTTAGAGGAAAAATGGGAGGAGTAGCTTCTGCTAACAATTCCATAGCCTTTGGTGAATACGGCCTTAAATCTATGCAATGTGCATGGATTAAATCTAGAGAGATTGAAGCAGCTAGAAGAGCTATTACAAGTCATATGAAAAGAAAGGGAAAGATATGGATAAAGATATTCCCTCATAAGCCATATACACATAAGGGTACAAACAGTAAAATGATTGCTGGTAAAGGAGAAGTAGAAGGATATGTAGCAGTAGTAAAGCCAGGTACAATGCTTTTTGAGATTAGTGGTGTAGCAAGAGATATAGCTCAGGAAGCAATGAGATTAGGTGCTCAGAAACTTTCAGTAAAGAGTAAGTTTGTATCAAAAAAAGATCTTTAGTCTTGAGAGAACTTAATATTACTGATAGAATACAAACCGTTTTAAATATATAAATAAAAAAATGACAGAGAATACAGGAAACAAAAGAGAGTTAGAAGGTATAGTGGTAAGTAACAGTATGACAAATACTGTTAGAGTAAGGGTTGATACAGCTCAAGCTCACCCTGTATATAGAAAAGTAATCAATAAAAAGAAGATTTTCTTTGCACATACAGATAAAGAATTAGAAGTAGGAAGTAAAGTTAGAATAAGGGAAAGTAAGCCATATTCTAAGAATGTAAGATGGTTAGTAATTAATAAAGAATAAAAATGATACAGACAGGATCAAACTTAATAATTGCAGATAACAGTGGAGCCAAGATAGGAAAAATAATTGGTATTCCTGGGTTTTCCAAAATTAAGTTTGCTGGGTTAGGTCATGTTGTAAAAGTAGCAATACAAAAAGCATTACCTAATAGTGGTGTAAAAAGACATGAAGTATTAACAGCAGTAATAGTAAGAGTACATAAAGAGCATAAAAGAAGAGATGGTTCATATATTAGATTTGATGATAACGCAGCAGTAATAATAGATAATAAGAAGAGTCCTAAAGGAACAAGAATATTTGGTCCAGTAGCAAGAGAATTAAAAGAGAAAGGATTTGATAAAATAGTATCTCTTGCTCCAGAGGTTTTGTAATTTAATAAGAATGAAAATGAAGATTAAAAAAGGTGATACAGTAAAAATACTCTACGGAAAAGACTCTGGTAAACAGGGAGTAGTAATGGCTACAAATCCAAAGAGTAAAAAGATTGTAGTAGATGGAATTAATATATTTAAGAAGCATGTAAAGGGAGATGGTAGAACTAAGACATCTGAAATTCTTACCATTGTAAAACCTTTGGATGTTTCTAAAGTAATATTAATTTGTAGTAGCTGTGGTAAACCTACTAGAGTAGGAATAAAAAGAGAAGGAGATAAGGTAGAGAGAGTATGTAAAAAGTGTAATAAGGTAATAGAGATAATAGAAAAGAAGAAAGAGGAGCCTAAGAGTGAGAAGAAGAGTACTACTAAGAAAGCAACTACTAAAAAGAGTACAGTAAAAAAGACAACAACTAAATCAAAAACAGTTAAAAAATAATGGCACGATTAAGAGAAGAGTTTGACAAAACAATAAGGAAGGAAATGATGAAGGAGTATGGATACCCTAGCTTAATGGCTGTACCTACTCTAAAAAAGATAGTTCTTAATGTAGGAGCAGGAGACGCTATTAACGAATCTGATGCGCTAGAGGATATTGTAAATATGATAACCACTATCTCAGGTCAGAAACCAATAGTAAATAAAGCAAGAAAGGCAGTATCTTCATTTAAAGTAAGAGAAGGTATGGAAATAGGTGTATCTGTAACCCTTAGAGGTAACAGAATGTGGGAATTCTTTGATAAGCTAGTAAATGTAGTATTCCCTAGAGTCAAAGACTTTAGAGGATTAGATGTAAAAGCTTTTGATGGAGCGGGTAATTACTCAATAGGAATAGAAGACCATACTGTATTTCCTGAAATAGATGCTAACAATATTAGAAAAGTAAGAAGTTTACAGGTAACAATAGTTACAAGTGCGAAAGATGATAAGGGTGGAAAAGCCTTTTTAGATAAATTCGGATTCCCATTTAAAAAAGATGTCAACAGAAGCTAAAGAACACAAAGCAAGAGAATTGAAAAAGAAGAGTAAATTCAAAACAAGAGTTTACAATAGGTGTGAACTATGTGGTAGATCTAGAGGATATTTAAGACACTACGGTATATGTAGAATATGTTTTAGAAAATTAGCTAGTACAGGTGAGATTCCTGGAGTTAAGAAAGCTATATGGTAATTTAATAAATATAAAAATGAACGATTTAACAGCAGATCTTTTAGCAAGATTACAAAATGGAATAGATAGAAGAAAAGAGGAAGTCTTAGTACCTAAGACTAAAATGAACAGGGAAATTTTAAGAGTACTAAAAGAGGAAGAGATGATAACTGAGTATACAGAAGTAGAAGAAGGATTAAGTGTAGAAGTAATATATGATGGTAAGGAACCAATGGTTACTCACTTTAAGAGAGTTAGTAGTCCTGGTCAAAGAATATATATTGCTAGTAAGGATATTACACCCGTTATGAATGGTAGAGGTATATCTATAATCTCTACATCTAAAGGTCTAATGTCTGGAGCTATGGCTAAAAGTAAGAAGCTTGGTGGTGAATTAATATGTAAAGTTTGGTAATTTAAATGTCTAGAGTAGGTCTAAACCCAATAACAATTGAAGAAGGAGTACAGGTAACAGTAGATGGAAATATTGTAACTATCTCTGGTGATAGTAAAGAGTTAAAGATCTCCATACCTGAGGTATTAACAGTAGATGTTAATGATAATGTTGTACAAGTAAATAGAAAAGATGATGAGAAATATTCTAAGTCTATACACGGTACCATTAGAATGTTAATATCCAACGCTATATATGGTATTAAAAACGGTTTTGAGAAGAAATTAGAATTAGTAGGAGTAGGATACAGAGCAAAAATGGAAGGTACAACCTTAGTAATGAGTTTAGGATTAAATCATCCTGTAAAGTTTGAGAGTCCTGAAGGTATCACTATAGAGGTACCAGAAGAAACAAAGATAGTATTAAAGGGATATGATAAGCAGAAATTAGGAGAATTCGCAGCTAAGGTACGTGCTACAAGAAAACCTGAACCTTACAAAGGGAAAGGTATTAGATATGAGGGTGAATATGTTAGAAGAAAGAGTTCTAAATCAGGTATAACAGCATAAAAATATGAAAAAGACTAAAAAAGAAAAAAGAGAAAAAAGAAAATTACATATTAAGAAGAGATTAAGTGGTACACAGTCTAAACCAAGAATCTTTGTATTTAAAAGTAATAAATACTTCTATACTGGTGTTGCTAATGATGAAACATCTACAGTATTAACTAGTAAGGTATGTGATAAGAAGAAGGAAGAGATATTAAAGATGGCAAAGGTATTTGCTGCTGAAATGAAAAAGAAGAAAATAGAGGTAGCAGTATTTGATAGAAGTGGATATAGATATCACGGTTTAATAGCTGCATTTGCAGATGAATTAAGAAAAAATGGTATTAAAATTTAGATTAAATATATAAATGTCTGAACCAAGAAGAGAAAGAAAAGAAAATATGTATGACAAAAAGACAGTCTCTATCAGAAGAGTAGCTAAGGTTACTAAGGGAGGAAAGAGATTGAGATTTAGCGCTATGGTAATAGTTGGAGATCATAATGGCTCTGTTGGAGTAGGATTAGGTAGAGGTTCTGATACTAGAAGTGCAGTAGAAAAAGGTGAGAGAACAGCTATAAAGAAATTGACTAGAATACAGTTAGCAGGAGATACAATACCTCATGAGGTACTTCATAAGGAGGGAGCAGCTAAGGTATTACTAAGACCAGCTAGACCAGGTACTGGTGTAATTGCAGGATCATCTGTAAGAACAGTATTAGAATTAGCAGGTATAGATAATGTATATGGTAAATTAATAGGTACTACAGATCCAATAGCAACTGCATATGCAACATTTGAAGCATTAAAGAGTTTAAGAAATAGTAGAGTACTCTCTAGAATGAAGAATATGAGAGATAGGGTTGAGTTAAAGAAAGAAACAGATAAAGAGAGAAAGGTAAGAGAAGATAAGAGAAGAGCTAAGAAGAGATTAGAACAGAAAGATGATAAAAAAGATAACAGAAGAGGTGGTAGGAGACCTAGAAGAGATTTTAAGAAAAAAGAAGATATAAAGTAATTAAGAAAACATATGTACTTAGAAAGCATTCCAAAAAGAAACAATAGAATAAAGAAAGGAAAGAGAATAGGAAGAGGATATGGATCTGGTGTAGGAGGTCATACTTCTACTAGAGGTAGTAAAGGGCAGAAATCTAGAGCAGGTCATAAGTCTTTAGAATTCTTTGAGGGAGGTAATGTTCCATTCTTTAGAAGAATGCCTAAGATAGCAGGTTTTAAAAGAACTAATAAAATAGTAGCTACTGCCATTAACCTAGATGTATTACAAGAAAACTATAAGAGTGGAGAAGAGGTATCCCTAGAATCATTAAAAGAGAAAGCTTTGATATCTAAGAATACAAACGCTGTAAAAATATTAGGAAGTGGTGATATTAATAAAAAGATAGTAATAAAAGATCTTCCTGCCTCTGAGAGTGCAAAAGAAAAGATTCAAAAAGCAGGTGGTACTATAAAGTAACCTCTACTACAATGAACAAATACATAGAAATTGCGAAAAGAATCTTAGGTACAGATGAGATTAGAAAAAAAATTATATTCTCCCTTATTATACTTCTAGCATATAGATTCTTAGCAGCTATTCCTGTTGCAGGTATTCCTGCAGACGCTATTAAACAGCTATTTGAAGGAAGTAACTTTGGTGATTTACTCTCAACAGTATCAGGAGGTGTATTAGAAACAGCCTCTATAGCAGCTATTGGACTTAGTCCATATATTAATGCATCTATCATACTTCAACTACTTGGAACTGTAATACCTAAGCTAGAAGAGCTTAGAAAGGAGGGCCCAGAGGGTAGGAGAACAGTAAGTATGTATACTAGATTACTCACTGTACCATTGGCAATAATGCAATCCTTTGTTATCTACTCAACATTAAGAGGTTTTGGATTAATAGGGCAATTAGAAGTAATACAACTAGTAACAATGATAGCTACACTTACAGCAGGTTCTATTTTAGTAATGTGGTTTGCAGAATTAACATCTGAGAGTGGTATAGGTGGAGGATCCTCATATCTCATTTTCTTAGGTATTATCGCAGGTATTCCTGGTACTATTAGTAGTAACTTTATGTTAATGGATACATTACAAAAGGCAGTATTTATATTCGTTACACTAGCATTAATAGTATCTGTAGTATATGTATCTGAAGCACAAAGAAAGATTAAGGTACAGTACTCTCGAAGAGTTAGAACAGGTGGTGCTATGGATAGCTATATCCCCATTAAACCAACACAATTTGGAGTTATGCCTGTAATCTTCGCAGTCTCCTTACTCTCCTTTCCTCAACTAATTGGTAAATTTATCTTAAGTAGAGACTTAAGTGAAGGTATAATTGATTTTACTACTAAGGCTATGACTCTATTGGATAATCCTTACTTTAATAACATTATGACATTTGTATTCATTGTAGGTTTCGCATTCTTCTACCTTACTGTTGTATTTAAAACAGATGAGTTAGCAGAAAACTTACAAAAGCAGGGAGGCTTTATACAAGGTATCAGACCAGGTAAACAGACTTCCGAATATTTAAGAAAGGTTGCCTTTAGATTAGCAGCATTAGGTGCAGTATTCCTAGGTTTCATCTCCATACTCCCTAATATCCTCATTTACTTAAATCTAATGACAGTAACTGTAATTACAGGTACAGGTCTACTAATCATGGTAAGTGTAGTATTAGAGATTAAGAGACAGATATCTTCAATGATTGTAGTTAGAGATTACGAAAGATATCTCTAAATGGTATCATCTAGATATTAAGATTTAGATACTCTCCAATATGAAAACAATCCTCTTTCACGGTCCCTCAGGTAGTGGTAAAGACACCCAAGTAGAACTTCTTGTAGCTAAGTACGATTTTGTTAATATCGGTACGGGAGAGATGTTTAGAACGATGTATAAAGAAGGGGATGTAGAGGGGAATAAGGCATACCTTTCTTGGTCAAAAGGACAGTTTGTACCAAATGAATTAGTGTACAGTATGTTAAATAAATGGGTAAAGAGATTTGAAGCAGATGCTCATTGGGCATTTGTATCAGTAGTAAGAGATCCAGGTCAAATAGAGATGTTTGATAAATTGCTTGAAGAGAATGGTAGGACATTAGATTCTTTCGTACATTTTACTCTCTCTGAGGAGCACGCAATAGAAAGGATGTCTCTTAGAAGAATATGTCCTTACTGTGATACTACATACCATATTAAGTATAAAAGGGAGAAAGTAGAAGGGTACTGTGATAGATGTGGTATGAAGCTAGTACAAAGGGAGGATGATTTACCTGAAAAAATCGCACTAAGACTTAAGGAATATAACCGAACAATCGCTCCAATATTAGAAACTTACGGAAAAAGAGGCATATTAATTGAAATAGATGCTACTCCAAGTATAGAAGAAATTCATACTCAAGTAGTAGCGAAACTGGGGTTGTAAAATGGTTTTCTTTCTGATATGCTTAACTCGTCTTTGTAGAGTTAGTGATTTCAAGGTAAATACTGTATTAAACCTTTGAAAAAAGTTCAAAGCTTTGATATAATCACTTCGACTCTATTTATTTACTTAAACCATTCGTTATGACCGTTGAGACAAAGAAAGTTTACGAATTTGAAGGTGTAGTTAAAGAGTGTCTACCAAATACAAAGTTTGTAGTAGAAATCGATGTCAACGGAGTAAAGAAGGAAGTAATAGGATATCTCTCAGGAAAGATGAGAATGCACTACATTAGAATCTTAGAGGGAGATAAAGTAAAGATAGAAATGACCCCATATGATAAAACACAGGGGAGAATAACATATAGGACGAAATAAAATGAAAGTACAGGCTTCAGTAAAAAAGAGATGTGCGGATTGTTATACTGTAACTCGTAAGGGTAGGGTATATGTTTACTGTAAGAAGAATCCTAAGCATAAGCAAAGACAAGGTTAATTAATATTTATTTTTTTAATATGGCAAGAGTAGCTGGATTAGAAATACCAAATGATAAGAGATTATGGGTCTCCTTAATGAGTATATATGGAATAGGAGAAACTTCTGCTAAAGAGATATGTGCACAAACAAAGTTAGATGAGAATATGTTTGTTAAGGACATGAATGAGGCTCAGTTAGATATTTTAAGAGGATACTTAGATAAGAACTATGAAGTAGAGGGAGAGTTAAGACAGATAATATTTAGAAATATAAAGAGATTAAAAGATATTAGAAGTTATAGAGGTCTTCGTCATAAGATTGGATTACCAGTAAGAGGACAAAGAACAAGACATAATGCTCATACAAGAAAAGGAAGAAGTAGAGCAGTTGGTGGATTAAAACGTAAATTAGAAAAAACCTAGCATATAATGGCAACTAGTAAGAAAACAAAAAAGAGTGTAAGTAATGGTATTGTTACCATTCAGTCAACATTTAATAACACCATTATCTCAATTACAGATCCCAATGGTGACCTATTAGTACAGGGAAGTCCTCCCGTTGTTGGTTTTAAAGGTTCAAGAAGAAGTACAGCATTTGCAGCTACTAAGGCAGCACAAGATGCAGCAGAGAAAGCAATTAAGAAATACGGTATTAGAGAAGTAAAGGTAATAGTAAGTGGTCCAGGAGCAGGTAGGAACGCAGCAGTTAAGGGATTAGATTCAGCAGGTTTAAAGATTACTACATTAGTAGACAAGACCCCTATTCCACACAATGGATGTAGGCCTAGAAAGAGTCCTAGAAAATAACATTAGAAATATTTAAATGGGTAGATATACAGGTCCAAAAGAAAAATTAAGTAGAAGAGAAGGAGTAAATCTTAATCTTAAGGGTGCTAGATCTTTTTCAGATAAAGCAGGTATTAAGAGAAAGCCTTTTCCTCCTGGTCAGCATGGAGCTAAGAGAAGAGCAAGACTTTCTAACTACGGTATTCAATTAAGAGAGAAACAGAAAGTAAAAAGAACATATGGATTAAGAGAGAAACAGTTTAAGAATTTGTATGTAGAAGCAGATAGAAGATCAAAGGTATATTCTACAGATAAAGGTTTGGAATTTTTAAGACTTTTGGAATTGAGATTAGATAACGTACTGTATTTAGCTGGTTTAGCACCATCTAGATCTGCAGCAAGACAGTATGTAGTACATGGTCATGTTCTTCTAAATGGTGGTAAGTTTACTGTCCCTTCTAAAGAGTTAAAAGAGGGAGATGGTATAGAACTTAAATCTGCTAAATTAGCACCATCCGAGAAATTCTTCCCTGTTCCAGAGTGGATAGAAAGAAAGGATAATACTGCTAAGGTAGCAAGTTTACCAATTAGAGATGAAATAGATGAAGGTATTCGAGAGAATCTAATAATCGAGTACTACTCAAGATAATAATTTGTTTTTTACTATTTATGGAAGCATTTAAAGATATAAAGGTTACAATTAGAGAAGAAGAGGGTAATTCCGGTTTGTATGAGATATCTCCTTTACCAAGAGGATATGGTCATACATTAGGAAATGCTTTAAGAAGAATTCTTTACTCTAGTATTAAGGGTTCAGGAATTACAAGCGTTAAGGTTAAGGGAGCTAAGCATGAATACTCCACTTTGGAGGGAGTTAAAGAAGATTTACTTACCGTTATGCTTAACTTAAAGCAGGTAAAGTTTAGAGTTGATTCAGAAGATTCTAAAAAGTGTAAATTAGTATTCAAAGGAAAGGGAGTTGTAAAAGCTTCTGATATAGAGGTAGAGAGCGGATTAACAGTAACTACACCAGATGTTGTAATTGCAAATATCACAGATGAATCAGGTAGTTTAGAGATGGAAATGATTGTAGAATCAGGCATTGGATATAAAGATGCTACTACATTAGATAGAACAGCAGAGGGAATGATTCCATTAGATTGTGATTTCGCCCCTATCGAGAAAGTAAGTATGAGTGTAGAACAGGCTCGTAAGGGTCAAGAGACTGACTTAGACTCAGTAGTAATTGGTGTAGAAACAGATGGTAGTATTGCTCCTAAAGAAGCATTACTTCAATCAGCATTAATACTTCAAGACTTCTCAGGTAAGGTAATGATTGCAATGGGTATTTCTAAAAAAGAAGTAGAAGAGAGAGCAGAAGAGATTAACAAGATTGAGATTGTTGAAGAGAGTGTAGAAGAAACAGATGAGGCACAGGATTTAAGAATAGAGGATTTACCAATATCAAAAAGATCTAAAACAGGATTACTCTCAGGTGGATATAAAACATTAGCAGATTTAAAGAGTGTATCAGTAGATGACCTACTTAACCTCTCTGGATTTGGTAATAAGTCTTTAAATGAAGTAGTAGAGTTACTTAACCAGTACGGTATTAATATTAAAGGTGAATAACTGGAATGTATAAAAGGAATAGTATTAAAAAATTAGGAAGAAAGAAATCACATAGAGATGCTTTGATTAAGAACCTTTTAAGATCTGCAATGCTAAGTGGTAAAGTAAAGACATCTTCTGTAAAAGCAAAAGTATTAAAGGGAGAGTTAACATCTGTTTTTAATAAAGTAAGAAAAAGTAAAGAGGGAGATGTTAGATTAATAAGAGATTTAATGGTTACCTTTGGTAATATGGAATTGGCTAAGAAAGTAATAGAAATTGCTAAGAAGGATACTACTAAAGTAACACTTAAAAAGATTGGATTTAGAGCAGGTGATAATACAGAGGTATCCCTAGTAGAAATAACTGGATTTAAAGCTAAGAGTAAGAGTAAGAAAGGAAGTAAAGTAGAGAAGAAAGAAGAAGAGGAAGTAGTAGAAGAGAAGAAAGAACAAAGAAAAGGAATCTTAAACTTAGGTAAAAAGAATATATCTAAGAAGGTAGAACCAGTTCAAAAAGTAAGAGCTAAGGCTAGATCAGGTCTCTAAAATATATATTAAAGAATATGAAGTACAAAACAGATTGGACAAACAAAACAGAAATAGATAGAGTATGGCACATTATTGATGCTAAAGATCAGATACTAGGTAGAGTAGCTACTAAGATTGCTTCTTTGCTAATCGGTAAAGAGAAGGTAAATATTGTTCCTAATGTAGATGGTGGAGATTTTGTAATTGTTTTAAATAGTGATAACGTAAAACTAACAAGAGGTAAGGAATCTAAAAAGATGTATTACAAGCACACAGGATATCCTGGTGGATTAAAAGAGATAGTGTTTGAAGATCAGATTAAAAAAGATTCAAGGAGAGTAATAGAGTTAGCAGTAAAGAATATGTTACCTAAAAACAAGTTGAGAGATAATAGAATGAATAGACTTTTCGTATATAAGGGAGGAGAGCATAAACAGGCAGCTCAGAGTCCTAAAGAGTATAAATTATAATTATATCTAGAGTGAGTAAGGAGAAATATTTTGAAGGGATAGGAAGAAGAAAATCATCTACAGCAAGAGTAAGAATATACTCTGGAGAGAAAGCTTCTACTGTTAATGGAAAATCAATAGAGGAATACTTCCAAGGTATTAAAGATGCTAATGATAAAGTAAATAAAGCATTATTAGTTACAGAATTAAAAGGTAAGTATTACTTTACAGCAAAGGTAAGCGGTAGTGGATTACCTTCTCAGATAGATGCTATAAGTTTAGGTCTTAGTAGGGCACTCTACTATATGGATGAGTCTCTTAAACCTATTCTAAGAAAATACAATCTTGTTTCTAGAGATGCTAGAGAAGTCGAGAGGAAGAAATATAATCATCGAAAAGCTAGGAAAAAGCCACAGTTCTCAAAGAGATAGTTTTCATGCACATGTATCTGTTATTGCTTTCCCTTTCTAATAGTTGAAAGAGGATTATTTGATAATGCAAAAAAAATTCAAAAGAAAAATAGAGAATTTCATTTGTGAGAACTGTGGAGCTTCTGTACATGGTAATGGTTATACTGATCACTGTCCTTCTTGTCTTTTCTCAAAACATGTAGATATAAATCCTGGAGATAGAAATAACGATTGTAAAGGTTTAATGGAGCCTATTGCAGCTGAAGTAAGGAGAGAGGGATATAGAATATATTATAGATGTCAAGATTGCGGCTTTACTCACAGAGTTAAGAGTGCTCCTGAAGATAAGTTCGAGGTTATCTTACCATTGATTAATAACTCAAGAAAAGCTATTTAAGTCTCAATTAATTGTAATTGCTTCTGTTTCATATTTGATATATATTTGATATATATTTTATCCTTTATAACCTATGAAAAAGAAAACCCTCTTTATTGTTCTCTCCATATTAGTATTTTTTGGAATAATGCTCTTTGTTAGCATACTAATAGGAAGAGTAAGATATCAAACCTCTATAAAGGAGAGTGGATATATAGATTCATATTCAGGAGTAGAACCTTCTTTCTTACCTTCTTTTGAAGGCGAGGCGAGAGAATTAGCAGCGGATGAGTTAGTTAATAATGCTGATGGTTCTAAAGTACAAAAGAATGGTTCAATATCTTTCTTAGTAGAAAAGATAGATGATTCGGTAGAGAGTGTAAAGGTAATAAATAGTAAATACTCAGGACAGATAACAAATATCTATGACTATGGTAGAGGTAATGATAGAGTAGTTACCATTACTGTTAAAGTACCTGTTACTGATTTCGAAGCTTACTATGAAGAGGTTAGAGATATAGATGGAGAGGTTACATATGCAAATATCTCTACTACGGATGTTACTGAAGAGTACATAGATATTACTTCTAGATTAAAGAATTTAAAGAGTGTTGAAACTCAATTGGTAGGCATCCTACAAGATGCAGAGAGTATTACAGATATATTAGCAGTTCAAAAAGAATTAAATACTGTTAGAGGAGAAATAGAAAGCTACGAGCAAAGAAAGAGATACTTTGATAGTCAGACTGATTACTCATATATCTCTATTTCATTTAGTATAGATAAGACGGGATTAAATATCTCAGAGGATGAATGGAAGCCATGGGGAGAGTTTAAAGCAGCATTAAATTCCTTAGTTTCTGTACTAAAGGGATTTGTAAATATGACAATATGGTTATTAGTATTCTCACCAATAGTCCTCATTCCAGTAGGAATAGTTCTATACATTGTAAAGAGAAAGAAGAATAGTACATAGCGCGTGTGCTGTGTGTGTGCTATAATACTCATATAGATTTAATATGAGTATATATAGATATGGCAAAGTACCCAAATAGAGTACAGGTTAATCTTTCAGATACCCTTATGGATAGGGTTGATATTAAGGCATCTGCTATGGGTGTTACAGTTCCCGAATATATTAGGTATGTATTACTTCACGATTTAAAAGATGTTGGTAAGATTGATGATATAGATAGGGAGCTATTAAAGAATCTACCAGAGGCTATAGATGATGTTAACAATGGTAGAGTTATTGAAGCGAGAACACCAGAAGAAGCGATAGCAATTATGCATAGCTTTAAAGAAGATGATTAAGGTTGAGCTTTCAAAGCATTATCTTAAAATGCGGTTGAAGTTAGTTAAGAGAGATCCTCTACTTGGACAAAAATATGACAAATTTATTCATATATTTATGCTGGATCCTTTTTATCCTAGCTTAAGAACTCATAAGGTAAATATTTCTACTTTTGGTTTGGTATATAGTTCAAGGGTTACGGGTAATATTCGAATTATATGGAAATATTTGAATAGGGATACCATCGTTATTCTAACTACTGGTGGTCATGAGGGAAAATCTTCTGTTTATAAGTGATTTTTAGTATAATATATCGTGTAAGTATCATATACGGTCGCGCTAATTTAAAAATTAGTGAGGAAAGTCCGGACTCCATGTAGCCTCTGACATATTGAGGTAGGTGCCAATGAAAATTGGGAGGGAGTGATCTTTCGGAGAAAAGGGCAACAGAAAGTTATACCGCCTATTCGTAGGTAAGGGTGAAATGGTAGTGTAAGAGACTACCGGGTATTGTAGTAATACAATATTGCGAGGTAACCCCCCCTGGAGCAAGGTTTAACCGCATAGATAGATGATCGTTTAATACAGAATCCGGCTTATTTGGTACTTACACAATCTCAATTTTTCCTTGTCCCCAATTACAAATTGATGTATTATATTCTAAATAGGAAAATAGTTTTTGGTCATCACTTTATGACTGCCTTTGAAAGCTTGAAAAAATTACAGAAGAGAAAGATTAAAAAAAAGGAAATCATCCTTTTTTCTTCCCTCCTATTCATCTCCTTTATTATATTTGGAATAGTAAGAATATTTGCATTAGATGAGAGTAATTGGAGTATAGGGGATGGGGGTAATACAACATTAATAACTGGTAGTAGTGATAGTGTAGTTATTACAGCTTCAGAGGTTACATTAGATTCAGATAATACATGGTTAGGATTAGATTGGAACTATAAAAAGAGTTTAGAAGTAAAGAATATCTCTAATATTGTATTACCGCAGGGAGATACTGTTACTGTAATAGTAAATACTTCAGAATTAGAGTCTGTACAAGATGATTGTGATGATTTAAGAGTAGGATATGTAATAAATAATAGTGTAAGAGAGATTCCTAGAGATATTGTATTAGGTAGTGGTAGTACTAGTTGTTTAGATAGTAAAGATACTAGAGTTAGTTTCAAGTTAGTAAAAGAATTATCTAATTCTACTGTAGAAGGTTATGTAAATGGAGATGAAGTAGATAGTAACTATGTATTATTCTATGGGAATGAGAGTGTTGGGGTACCAAGTTATCCAGGAGAGAAGTATTTGAGTTTTGGTTCCGATTATACAGACTATATAGTATTCCCCAAAATGACTCCTGCAGGAAGTATGCAGTCTATAAACTTATGGGTCAGGATTACAGATTCAGAGCTCTCTGGTACACATGTCCTTGTTTCTGCTACAGAACATAATGTGTTCTACATTAAGAATGGATATCTGAAATTTGATACATATGGTTATACCTCTGGAGTACAATATACAACGGGTTTAACTCAGCTTCCTACAAACGAATGGGTCAATATAGGAATGACATATTCTACTACGGAAGGAGTGAGGTTTTTTATTAATGGGGAGGTGGATATTTTTAACCCTGAGCATATAGGGGAGATTGATCATCAAAATTCTTGTGGTCTTTTAACAATAGGTTCAACAGGAAATGCAGCTCTTTACAATATTGGAGAGCCAAGTTTTTATGGAGATATAGATGAAGTTGCTGTATGGGCTGACTCTCTGAGTGTTGAAGAAATGAAAGATGTTTATTTGGGGAAAATAACAGAAGAGAATCTCTATCTTTTATATCATTTGGATAGCTCAAATCAAACAGTTCTAGATTCCTCAGGAAGTGGGAATAATGGTTTCTTAGGTAATACGATTGAAGTTGAAGGGTCGGATCCTTCCTTTATTGATTCGGGTACCTCTGTTTACAATGTCAGTTCTACAAATAGTACTCTGGCATGTCCTTTAAACGGTAGTAGTACATGTGTAAATGGAGATACTCCTACTATACAAGCAGGAGCAATTAGATATAGTAGTAGTGGTAGTGCGCTAAGCTTTAGTAGTCTTATTAATAGTTATGTCATAGTACCAGATGATGACACATTAGATTTCTTAGATAGTTTTGGTATTTGCTATTGGATTAATCATAAAGCTAATTACCCAGATGGTAAGTATATATTTAGGAAAGCATCTGCATATCAAGAATATATTGGAACTGCAGGTGATACTTATCCAACAATATATGGTATTGAGGGTTCAGACTCTAGATTGCCACATCTTTATCAAAATATTAATAATTGGGTTCATTATTGTGTAACTTATTCAGGAGCTACATCGAGTTTGCTTAAGTATAAAAATGGAGTTCAAGTTTCGTCAAATACATCAGCAATAGATTTTATAAACCAGAATTCTAATAATCTATACTTAGGGCAGAGAATAATCAGCGATATGGATGAAATTGCATTATTTAACAAATTCTTAACACAAGAAGATGTTACAGATTACTACAACAACCCTATTATTGAATCCAATGAACCCTCTCTTGTCGCCCTCTACCACTTCGATGAAAATGGTATGGATCCTAGACTATCTAGTATAAAGACAGATTTAGAAACAACATTAGGAGTAAGTGGTAATGGAGTAGCATATGATGCAAGTGGTAATGGTAATCATGGTCTAGTAGTTGGTGCTGTATATACCAACAATACACCTATTGGTAATAGTGGTGTAATGAGTCATGAGGGAGTATTACTAGAAGAGGGTACTACGAATAAGGTATTAAATCCTAGTTTTGAGAATGATATTTTTGATAAATATTGGAGTAAGGGGTATCAGAATCTAGATTTAGGTAGTAGTACATTTACAGCTAAGATGGCTAAGAGAAACAGTGAGGGGCCATTTGCAGCAGGGGTTATGTCACAGGGTTTTAAGCAAGTAAGTCATGCAGGAGATGAAATTGGTTTTTCAACTGGAACTCTAATATCGAAGACATTCTATCCTAATTTTGACAATAGCCAAGGTTCTGTTGTTCTTTGGGTGACTCCAACTTGGGATGGTACAGATTTGGGTGAAAAAAGAATCTTGGGATCATACAATTCATCTGGATTTAGAATGTATAAATTAGATTCTAATTTAATCTTTAGAGGAACTGCTGGTTCAGTTTCTGTAGATATCTCAAGTTGGCAAACAGGTGAAACACATCTTGTTGTAGGTAGATGGGATGAAGATAGTATTATTACGGGCTCCAATCGTTTGTCCTTAACAGTTGATGGTGTTACTACTTATGGAGGAACGAGTGATTTTAGCATGAATATTGTGGGTAGTTTTGATATTGGTGACTATTATGGATTTAACAATGCGAACGCCATCATCGAAGGTCTAACCATCTATCGTCGTGTTCTATATGATGGTACATATGGTACAGATATAGGGAATGGTAATGAGATATCACAGATATATAACAGTGGTGTTGGTAAAGATCCTACAGAGATAACAGGGTCATGGGATGTAGTATTTTGTTTACCTACAGATGGTAGTACAGGAGAATTAACTACTACTAATCAAGCATGGAGTATGCCACATAGTTCTAATCTATTAGGTACTGGTGGTTTTATGATGAGTGATAGTGCTGATGTAGATGGTTGGGATAATTATAGTAGTAATAAGATAGTTAATGATAGTTTTGAGAGTAATTTAGATAATTGGAATTATGAACAAGAATATCTTCTAAGAGATGAGTTTAATACAGATGGCCCTATTACTTTAGTTGACGGGGGGCTTTCTGCTCCAGCTCCAAGTCTGGGAAGTGAGTTACTAACTAATGGAGATATGGAAATTGGTGACCCACCAACTGGCTGGACCCCTAATAGCTCAAGTTTATCTGCTTCTGTTGACTCTCATAGTGGATCTCAATCTATACAAGTATTGGCTGATAGTGGACAAAACGGGAGAGCTATTCAGAACATACCGGTTGTTTCCAATAATGCATGGTATATGGCTACTGTTTGGGCAAAAAGAACTGCAGGAGTAAATAGTATATATTTGAATATACCCTCTAATGTTTTTCCAGGCGATAAAATAAGATCTGAGGATCCAGCAGTTTGGTCACAAATCTTTAAGAGTTTCCGTACAACTGGTACATCAATTGGTTTTTATAATCAGGCTTATTATGATAATACAGCTTTATATGATGATGCTTCTGTTAAACCACTAGTGCTTTCTTCCCTCTTTTCAACTACAACGGAAGCTACCGTAAATAAGGTCGTATCCACTGATGTAACTCTTACTCCAGGTACTCAAGCAGGTGTTGTACTTAATTTAGATAGTGAAGAGAATCCTCAAAACTTCGTCATCGCATATCATGATGGTACCAACCTTATAGTGGAGAAATGTGTAAATGGAACATATACAACCCTTATGTCTGGTGCAAAGACTATGGTTGATGGAGCCGTTATCAGGGTAGCAAAGAATGGGAATAAATATTTAGCTAGTTATAATGGTGATCCTACTGGAGAAGTAACCGTTACTGATGCAAGTATAGTGGATAATACATTATATGGATTATTTAGTACTTATTCTGGTAATACATTTAGTAATTTTAAGATAACTACTAATTTAGATGGTAGTTTAGCTAGTGATGGGGTTAGTGAAAGGAAGGTTGTTGATACATTGGGATATTTAAGTATAGAGAACGGATATGCAAAATTTCAAAGGACATTATCTCCGGAGATTTGGACTAATTATAATTTACCAGTAATACAGAGAGAAGTTGGAAGAATGATGATTTCTTCAGCCTCTTCGATTGCAGATGGTCAGTATTATTATACTGGCTTTTCAACGGGAGCTGGTATAGCTCCTTTTACCCATTCTTTTGCATTACAAAATGGGGGTATTGTATATACTGGTGCTGGTAATGTTAATGTGGGATCTCCTGCTACTTCACAAGATTCAATTATTGTACTCAGGAATTCTGGAGCATACTATTTCGTTAAATCAGAAAGTTACCCTAGATGGACTTTAATGTGGATTTCACCAAGTGGGACAACCACAAATTTATATCCATCCGTAGGTTTGTGGAGAGGGACTGATGCTAATGTTGATTATGTATCTGTGCCTGAAGCAACATGGCTTCCTACTCCACTTGCCTATGATACTTTTACCAGAGCAGATGGAGAGATTGGAGTAAGTGAGGCAACGGGTCCAGACTTGCAAATGACACCATCTTTAGATTGGGCAGGAGGAGTAATATCAAGTGGTAAAAGCATTATCACTCCAGAGTTAGGCAGCGAACTAGTAACGAATGGTGGGTTTGATAGCGATACAGCATGGACTAAAACTGGTCAGTGGCTAATCAGTAATGGGAATGCAAATGTTACAGCTACAGGTACTTCAAGCTTGTCCCAAAGTATTTTATCAAGTGGGAATTGGTACAGCGCTTCTGTTGATACTTCTGGTGGTCCAACATATGAGCCAGAGGTCCTTTTTGGAGGGTATTTCAGTGGAAATGGATATGGAGCTGGTGGAATATTTACTGGAAGAGCAGGCGCTGGCACAGCAATTCAATTTAATGTATATAACGGGTGGTATGCTACTGTAGACAATATATCTGTAAAACCATTAACTTTTTCATCTCTCTTCTCAACTATTTCAACTGATAACACAGATATAGTAGAGGATATTAATATAACTAGTATTGCTGGAACTCAAGCAGGGATTGTAACGAATCTTGATAGTGAGATTCAGCCGAATGCTGGAATTTTGGCTTACTTAGTTAGGGTTAACAATTCTACAGGAGCACAGATAAGAATTGATAAATTTACTTCGGCAACAACATGGGTGAATTTGCAGTCAACTTCGGTTACTTATTCTCCTGGGGCAACATTAAGAGTAATCACTTATCACTCTGATCTCAATACTTTGAAAGTTAGAGTCTATTACAATAATGCATTAGTAGGTTCAGAACAAACAATTACCGATCCTGAGATTATCAACAACACTAGACACGGTCTCTTCTCTACATATGAAGGTAATACTTTTGATAATTTTAGTATCTTTGCTAGAGGTACAGATGGTGAATACAATGATATACCTGCAGAAGATATCTTAGCTATTAGATCTACATCAGTTAGTTATGATGGAGCATCTTCAGTATCACTAAATACTGGTAGTAGTAATGATAAGTTTACACAAACTAAATCATTAGAAAATGGATATATATATGATTTAAGTGTATATGCATATACAGATGGTAGTGCAGTAAGTAATTCTGATTTAGTTCTTAATTATAACAATGAGAATATACCAACTACTTACACAGATATGGGAAGTGGGTGGTATAAGCTTACGGGGACATTTACAGGAGTATCAGGTAATACAGAGGTAGGTGTAAATGTAATGGCAGAGAAGAGTGTATATGTAGATAAGATGGAAGTCTTCACCAAGCAATCCTTAAAAGAAGGCCTCTTAGGTTATTGGTCTTTTGATGATTCTTCAGGGACAAGATATGATTTAGAAAATAGTAACGATTTCTTAGAAACAGGTACTGTACCTTCAATCTCAGGTGTTCATGGTAATGCCGTTCAGTTTTATTCTACAGATACTAATGAATCTAAAAATGAATTGACAATACCAAGTCAACAGATGATATCTTCTGGTACGGAAAGTTTCTCACTTGGTTTTTGGGTAAGATTTGATGGTATGAATGACTTCTATTCTGGGATATTAAATAACGATAGTCATGGATTTTTGTTGTTTTCATCAGGCAATCATACGGCTATAACAATAAGTGCGAATCTTCTCGGAGGAGGTATGGTTCGTCTTTCTACACCAGATTTAACTATCGGACAATGGTATTTCTTCCAGACCTGGTATGACGGTGAATCAGATAGAATAGGTTATCAATTAAATGATAATGCTCCTGTTTTAAGTGATATTGGTAGTGTTCCAGAGATCAAAGCTATTGGTAATTTTATATTAGGTGGTAAGTTTTATGAATGGAATGACATATCAATTGATGAGATGTTTTTTTACAACAGAGTATTATCAAATGACGAGAGAAATGAATTCTATAACTCGGGTGATGGTAGAACATATGGTTCTTTTTCTGGGTCCCCCTTAAGCTCTAATAGTAAGATTTTTAGTGGAGGATACTCTGTATCTTCAGATAACTTAGGAGGTATGTATAAAGAGATTAGTATTACAACAGGTCAAGATATTGTAATAAGGGGTATAGCTAATAGTGATGGTACCTCAATACCTAGATTATCCGTATATGATATTACTAATGATTTAGAGATAGGATACTTAGATGGTACTAATACTAGTACTAAGGATAATCCAGATAACTTACTATTTACTGCAGAAGGTACATTAGAAAGTAAATCAGAAGGTAGTATTACACTAAGTACTAACCCAATAGATGGAGAGATGGTAGAGATAGGGGGTATAACATATACATTTAAGGAGGATATTACTAATCCTGGTATTGGAGAAATATATGTAAAGATAGGGGTAGATAACTTAGAAAGTACTTCTAATCTAAATCTCGCAATTTCAGATGGAGGAGTTCTTGATACAAACTATTCATATGGTACTAGTTCTGTGGCACATACCTTAGTTGATTCTAGTGTAAGTAGTAATATTGTATCTCTACTTTCTAAAACAGTTGGACTAGCAGGAAATAATATAACCTTAAGTAAAATAGGTAGTAGTATATTATTATCTAATACAACTTTATTAGGTGGTACAGATAATAGTAATAATCTAAGAATTAGATTATTAAATAGTAGTAATACTGTATCTAATGTAAATTGGCATCAGGTAGAGGTATATAACAACTTAGTAAATAACCCTAGTTTTGAGAGAGGTGAATACGATGCAGATGGAAACTGGGTACCTGGAGGTTGGACATTGTCAAATTGGGAGTCAGGTGATGGTTTCCTAAATGTAGATACAACGGATCTGCATTCTGGTTCGTCCTCAGTTTATTCGGAGCTACTTGATAGTAAATATTACTACTTAAAACAATATGCACCTATAGATTCAACAAAATATCTAGCTGGTGGAATAATTGGTCGAGTTGATAATTTTAGTTCTCCTTCTCAAAACATTTCCTTCTCCCCAGCATATAATTTAGGAAGTAATCAAAGTGGTGTTTCTTCATATACATATAACTCAGGGAAAATATATTCTCCATCTTTAGACTGGAAATCAGGAAATGTTGTTGCGAGGATGATTAATTCTGGTTCTACAAGTAAGGCATTTCATGTATATTTTGGATCTACATATGCTTCAGGACAGGTTAACATTGATGATGTCTATAGATTTAATTTAAATCCTGTTGATTTAAGTGTTACCCCTTCTTCATATGTTAATTCTCAAACAGAAGATGGTGGTACTGTGGTGAATGGAAGAGACTCTTTTACTGAAACATTAACAGAAGTAGATGGTACAGACTTTACATATAGGTTTAAGTTTATACCTGCATATGATGATGAAGTACTGAGAAAAGTAGGTGTGTCAGGAGATCTTCAAAGACAGTATATATATTTTATTCAATTTGCAAACGGATATCTTGCACTCGCACAGGAAGGTGTCAATTCTTACTATGCCTATGGAACTCCAGGTACAGATATAAATGGAGGAGTAGGAGATTTAAATCTTAGGGCTGGTACGGAATATCTTTTTGAGACATCGTGGAAATATCCCGGAAACTACGAGATTAAATTAGACAATCAAGTAATTTACTCAGGCTCTACCACAGAAGCTGCTACTGGTAACCCTTTGGTATATATAGGGTCTGCAAGCTCAGGTGCAAACTACGACGGTACTTACTACCCCTACCCATCTTCTACAATAACAGAGAATACTAATCTCTCCTTTGTTAAATATGGTACTTCTTCTACACATATTGTTACTAGTACAGCCAATGATGAATATTTAACAGAAATAGATTTAGGAAATACAAATAATCATACTATTAGTGCATATGTATATAACAATACTAGTGGTAGTGTAGGAGGTATAGTAGATAGTAATATAGCTCAATTAGTATTTAATAATAATGTAGTAAGTACTACATATACAGATGAAGGTGGAGGATGGTATAGACTAAGTTATACAGGAGCAGGAATAGTAGGTACTACTAACTATGGAGTACAAGTAAAGGGTAGTAAAGATGTATATGTAGATGGGTTACAAATAGAAGAAAAGGGATATGAAACAACATATGCAGATGGAAGTCTTGGAACAGGATACTCATGGAGTGGTATTGCGAATGAGAGTAGCAGTGGTAGGACAGCCTCTGATATTGTATATACAACAGGCTTAGCAGCAGAATCAGTTAGTAACTCTGTTTCTATATGGTTCTATTATGACCCAACTGTTAAGAGTGGTCTAATAAGGCATATACACAGGAATATGGATGCACCTGGAGGTAATACTTTCGTACAAGTAGATACTGCTGCTAGAGTACTTTTTAGGAATGTAAATGCTACAAATACTAGTGCAACTTATACATTCTGTCCTAATGAAAGTAAAAAGGAATATTCATGGAACCATGTTGTAACAACTGTTGATGAACAAAACGATGTTACAAAGTGTTGTCTTAATGGAGTTTGTAGTAGTGAAGTAAGTTTCACTGGAATAGGTACTTTACCCAAATTCCAAAGTATACGTATAAGTGGTCACGATGCAAGCTATGCTCAGGGGAATATGGAAAAATCGGATTTAAGAATCTATGATGAGGTTTTAACCGAAGAACAAATCCTCCAACTATATAACCAGGGAATGAATGTATACAGTACAGGGGTATCTAGTAATGGTAAGTATGCAGTAGAGGGTACATGGACATCTCAAGTAATAGATTTGAGTAATAATGGGCAATGGGGTATCTCTCCATCCTTACTAATAACTGATAATAAGGGGAGTGATAATATTGTATATCAAACTAGAACATCTCCAGATAATGTAAATTGGACAAACTATGAAGGAGTAGTAATAAATGGAGAAGGATATGATTTCATATCTCCACCTAATAGATACTTACAAGTAAAAGCTATATTACAAAGTAGTAATCAATCCTCTACTCCAAGCTTTAGTGGAATGAGTTTCAGATATGTACAAGATACTGTTAAACCATCTGTTAATGCAAGCAATATCCAATATTACTCTAGTGCCCAGGGAGGACAATTACAAACTCCTAACAATTGGACTAATATTCATTTACCATATATCTCTTGGACAGAGGGACAAGACAATACTGAAGGAAGTGGTTTGAGAGGATATTGCTTGTACTTAGGCCAAGATCCTAATGCAGATCCTGCTTTGGAAGGAGGGTTGTTAAGTAGTACTAGCCCAGTACATACTACTGAAACAGAATGTGAATTTATTATAGATACACCATATATTGATTTAAGTAATACTGAATATCATGGAGATATATGGATGAGTAGTAGTAATACAGATTACTACTTTAAAGTAAAAGCAGTTGACTATACAGGTAATGTATATGGTACTACAGTCTCAGACTCTGAAACATATACTTTTAAATTAGACAATACACTACCTCTTAATCCTAAAGGAATTTCTGCTCCTCAAGAATATCAAAGAGAAATATCTAGCTTTACACTGTATTGGGCAGAAACAGGATTAAGTGCAGCTTCAGATGCTCATAGTGGAATAAAAGGATATCAGTATAGGATAGGAGAAGACGGTCTATGGTTTGGAACAAATCACACTGGTGATCAGGATTGCCAAGACCTTCTTACAAATACCACCTACACACTTCAAGAAGTATTTGAAGGAGAAGAAATTGGTGATGAGTTAGAAATAGGAGAAAATGTCTTCTATGTAAGAACTTGGGATAATATATGTAATGTTACAGAAACATATGCTACTGCAATACTACAATACAGTGCAGATGCACCAAGTAGACCAACAAATCTTACTGTAGTACCTTCAGAAAATAGTATTAATGAATTTAGTTTTGATTGGGATATTCCAGAGACCTTTAGTGGTCAAGAGGGAGGACTACAATACTGCTATACAGTTAATATATTCCCAAGCAGTAATTCATGTAATTGGACATCCTTTACTAATTTAAATGCTGATGCATATGCAAATCAGCCAGGGGAAAATATCCTTTATGTTGTCGCTATGGATGAAGCAGGTAATATAAATTACGATGACTATACAGGTATTAAATTCTATGCAAATACCTCTGCTCCTGGAATAGTACAGAATTTAGAAATTTCAGACATCTCAATTAAAAGTACCAGTAAATGGAAATTAGCTCTTGCTTGGGACCAACCAGATGAAACAGGTGCTGGAGTAGCAAGTTACAGAATATATAGGAGTGATGTGACAGATAGCAACTACAGTGCAGATTCAAGTAGTTTCGAACTAATTGGTACAACTAGTGGTGAATCATATACAGATGTTAATTTACAACAAAAAGAATATTACTACATAGTTAAGGCCTGTGATAGTGCAAATAATTGTAGTGCTGCAAGTAACACAGTTCATATGTTACCAACAGGTAGATTCTATGTACCAGCTGAAATAGTTACAAATCCCAAATTAACCCATGTGTCAACTAAGAGTGCAACAATAACTTGGGTTACTGAGAGAGAAAGTGATAGTAGAATACAATATGGACTTAGCAGTGGTGAATATTTTGAAGAAGAGATTAGTAACTCGGAACAAGTAGTAGAGCACAGTTTAACACTTAATAACTTAGAGGCGGGAACAACATATTACTTTAAGACGAGATGGACTGATGAAGATGGTAATACTGGTATGACAGATGAGATGTCCTTTAAGACAGAACCTCCTCCAAGTGTAAAAGATGTTGAAGAGACATATGTTAATTTAGAAAGCGCTGGAATTAGGTTCACTACTAAAGGTGCAAGTAAGGTAAAGGTCTACTATGGAAAAGATGTTGGGCTCTCTAGCTCAACTGAATTAGAAACCTCTCCTGTTGAAACAACATATACAGTTACTCTGACAGGGTTAGAGGATGGTACTAAATACTTCTACAAGATAAATCTCTTTGATATTGATGGAAATGAATATGATGGAACTGTACTACTTGATTTCCTTACTCCTCCTAAACCAGAGATTACAAATGTAGAGATACAAGAAAAGCATGGGACTGCTCAGCCTACAATGGAAATACTTTGGGAGAGTAATACAGAAGTTAATAGTATTGTTAGATACTACCCAAGTGGTAAGAAAGATCTTGTACAAAACAGGGTAGATATTGAAATGATAAAGGGGATGCATAAGATGGAATTAAATGGATTGCTACCTACCACAACATATACTATGACAGTAGAGGGTACAGATAAACTTGGGAATACAGCATTAAGTGAGGAATATACATTTACTACTGCAACTGATACAAGGCCACCACAAATATATGATCTTAAAGTAGATAAATCAGTTCTAAGTAGTGAAGTTCAAGCAGATAAGAGTAAGAGCGGCCAACTAGTCGTAAGTTGGAAAACAGATGAGCCAAGTACAAGCCAAGTTATGTATGATAGTGGGTTAGGTGATACATACCAGCAAAAGACAAAGGTTGAAACTAATCTTAAGACAGAGCATGTAGTTATCATAAGTAACCTAACTCCTTCGACCGTATACCATCTCCAAGTGTCCAGTCTTGATTCTGCAAGTAACGAGGGAAAGGGTAGCCGAATGATAGCTGTTACACCAAAGGCAACAAATACAGTATTTGAAGTGGTAGTAGAAAGTCTAAGTAATATTTTTAAGTTCCTGAGATAAAGATAATGAAAGAATCCATAATAATATCAGCAAAAGATATTTATAAAAGTTTTAAAACAGGAGGAAGATATACAACTGTGCTTAAGAATGTGTCTTTAGATATTAAGCTAGGAGAATTTATTATAATATTCGGCCCCTCTGGTTGTGGTAAGAGTACTCTCTTACACATTATGATGGGATTAGAAAGGCCAGATAAGGGATATGTTAAAGTAGGAGGATTAAATCTATGGACACTTAGCACCGAGGATAGGGCATCTATAAGAAAGAGAGAGATAGGTATTATGTACCAACAACAAAACTGGATTAAGTCCTTAAGTGTACAAGAGAATATTGCTTTCTCAGGCCAATTAATTGGATTAGAAAAAGAAGAGGCTTTGGAGAAAGCTAAAGAGGTATTAGATATTGTTGGTATGGATTTTAGAACAGAATATATACCAAGTGAGTTATCTGCAGGTGAACAGCAGAAGATAGGACTGGCAAGAGCATTAATGACTAATCCTCAAATAATTATTGCAGATGAGCCTACTGGGAACTTAGATGTTAAGAGTGGTCAGGAGATGATAGATATATTGGGTAGGTTAAATAAAGCTGGAAAAACAATAATAATGGTTACTCATAATCCAGAATATCTTAAATTTGCTGAGAGAGTAATCTTAATGCTTGATGGTAGAATTCGAAGAGAGATAAAGGTCGATTCTAGTAATGTTAATGAGATTCAAAAAGATATAGCTTCTGATTTAGAAACTTTTATTGAAGCAGGTACTTCTATACAAGAGAGTAGTGTGATAACTCCTGATTCAATCACTAGTGTAGAAGTTGCACAAAAGAGAAACATATTTGAGAAATTAAAATATGCAATCTCTTTTAATATTAGATTCCTATTCCAGAGCTTTATATTTCTATTCCTCATATTACTTAGAAGGTTAGGTAAGAAATCTAACTATTTCTATCAACTGAGTTTAAGTTACAAAAAATATTTTGGCAGAATTAGTAGGGTATTTGATAGAAACTTTTCTAAGAATATTTCTGCAAGTATTAATACAATTGATCTTACAGAGATATCATTTAAGAACCTATGGGTAAAAAAATCTAGAACAATGATTACCATATTTGGTATGTCTATAGGTATTGGTTTCATCGTATTCCTACTTTCCCTTGGATATGGTTTAGAGCGTCTAGTTATTGGGGAAATTACTAGAATAGAGGATATGAATCAAATAGATGTGACACCAACTATTAGTAGTAAGGTCATTTTAAATGTTGAGAATGTTGAAAACATTAAAAATATGGATGGTGTGAAAGATATCTTACCATTAATTAATCTAGCAGCTAGAGTTGAATATCAACAATCTAGTACAGATGTCGTAGTTTATGGAGTGCAGGATAAGTATATTACACAATCCCCTATTACTCTCTCTGCTGGTGAAGTTTTCAATGAGGAAAATGTAGGGGTAGTTGTTAATGAGGAGTTTCTTGCCACAATTGGAGTTCTACCAGAAGAAGCTGTAGGAGAGGAATTAAAATTAGATCTAGTACTATCAGAAATAGTCGAGGAAGAGGAAGAAGGGGAAGAGGTCTTGGATACTTCTAAAGTTTATATAATAAGGGGTGTTATTAATGATGATAACCCTTCGGTCATATATATCCCTATATTAGAATTAGAGGAGTACAAGATAGACGAATTCTCTCAGTTACGAATAATAATAGAATCTGAGGATAAGATAATAGAGGCCAGAAGACAGATAGAGGCCTTGGGTTTGGAAACTACATCTGTAATGGATACCGTTTCAGAAGTAGAAAACTTATTCTCATATGCAAAGATAATATTGATAATAGTAGGGACAATAGCTCTATCAATCGCTATCCTTGGAATGTTTAATACCCTAACAGTATCTCTGCTTGAAAGAACTAGAGAGGTTGGCCTAATGAAAACAATAGGTATGAAAGCAGATGAAATAAGCAGCCTATTTATTAATGAGTCTATGATAATGGGAATTACAGGGGGTACTTTAGGGGTTCTTTTCGGACTGCTTATGGGATTAGCTGTCTCCGTTATTCTTTCAATTTTCTCGATTAGTAGGGGAGGCTCTTTTATATTTGTTAGTTTCCTTCCTTTGTCACTTTCTCTTGCTATAATTGTGAGTAGTACATTGGTAGGGTATATGACCGGCCTATATCCTTCAAGTCGTGCAGTTAAAATGGCTCCTTTGGATGCTCTAAGGTATGAATAAAAGAAAGCTTAAAATATTAATAAGAAAGTTTAAGAGTCTAATCTTACAATTCTTTAATAAAATTCCTAAGATTAGAATTAAACCTAAATATATTCTTCTCTTTGTTTTGATACTAATCATTCTTTTTCTAGTAATAATAACAGTGGGAGGATATAAGAAGCTCTCTAAGTTAGATACACAGATTGATAATATAGCTATGGATATCCAAGTGTCATACAGTAGAGAGTTTACCCTTGTAGAAAGAATCAAATTAATTGAAATTACAGATTTTAAATCTGATTGTACTGATTTTAGTTACAGATGCTTGTACATAGGAGATTCACTAAGGAAAGAGATGCTTGAGGCTATAAAGGGTAGAAGTTTTAATGATGAAGAAATGGAAGTAATTAATATGATTTCAAGCATAGAGGTAAGTACTAGAGCAAAGAGTGAAGAATTTAATAACCTTGTAAAAGAATACAATCAAATCAAAGAAGATTTCCCATTTAGCTTAGTCAGTTGGATTTCTAAGAATAAGCAAAGTTTGAATTGATTTAATACAGAATCCGGCTTATTTGGTACTTACACAATCTCCTTATTTTTGATATTATAGGTTTATTAATCTAATGTTTGTATATATGCCAGATTTTAAGGATCCACAAGAGTTTGATTCAGGTGAAGAAAACCAAAGTAAGCAAGAAGAGATATACTTAAAGAAAGAAAGTATTGCAGAGGCTCTCGCTCTAGGTCTTCTATCACATGATAATCCCTCACCTCGTAATCGATATACTTCATTGGAACAGTTAATACTTTTTGAATTTAATGCTATTGAAAACCCAGATGTTAGAGATGATCTTACAGAGATAAAAAGGGAGATAATAAGTATTTCTAAGGGTATAGATTCTTTTGATTATGATATTTTCGATAAAGAAGATGTAGATGAAAAAGCTCTTAATATTAAAATGGCTAAATATGTAGCAAGGGGATATATAACAGATGATAATATCTCTGATACGGTTTCACTTACTTCTTTAGAACAAACAATCCACTTTAAGTATGGTTCTCTTAGTCTTGAGGAATTAAAGGCAATAAAAAGAGAGATTGTTGCAGAGCAAATAAACCTTAGAGGAGGTAGTGTAATATCTAAAGATGAGTATTCAAAGGATCAGTACAGGGATGCTAGGCAATATTAAGAAAGAATTTTTCCAATCCCATTTATAAGATCTCTCTCTTTAACTATGTTCTTCCCCTCTATTTGTAACTCTTTAACTCTTAACGATACTCCCTCCTTTTTTGTTTTGAAAAGAAGCATCCCGTCTTTTGAGTATAGGGTACCAGGTTTAAGATTAGATGTATCAGACATCAATTCTACCTCAAATAGTTTTACTACCTTGTTAGATATACTCTCCTGTTCATTTCTATCTAATACACACCAAGCTACTGGCCAAGGTATCATAGCCCTTACTAATCTCTCTATGTATTCTGGTTCCATCTCATCCCATTTAATTTGAGCATTCTCTTTTGATATATCTTTTTGCCAACAGTATGTTGCTTTAGAGTCATCCTGTTTAATAGGTTGGATTTCTCCCTTTACCCAATTCTCTAAAACATCTCCAAGTATTGTTGCTGATTTCTTCACTAATCTTTCTCTTAATGAAAGGTTTGTATCATTACTATGTATTGGCTCTTTAAATATCTCTAATATATCTCCCTCATCCATTCCTTCTGCCATCAACATTATTGATATCCCTGTTTCTTCCTCTCCCTCTAATATCGCTTTCTGTATTGGTACTGCTCCTCTATATTTAGGTAATATTGAGAAATGTACATTTATTGATTTGTATTTAGGATATTCTAAAAAGAATCCTGGCACTATCTCTCCAAATGCTTTACATACAATTAATTCAGGTTTGAATTTTTCTAAAGATTCCTGATATCTTTCCTCTCTCTTCTGCGTATGGAATACCTCTATACCATTCTTTACTGCATACTCTTTTACTTTCGATGGGGTTAATATCTGTTTTCTACCTACGGGTTTGTCTACCGTAGTAATTACTCCTACAATGTTAAATCTTTCATCTTTGTTTAGTGCTTCTAATGTTTCTACAGATTCCCAATCTGTTCCTAAAAAAAGTGTGTTTACGGGTTGTTCTATTAAATTTCTCATAGCTAATTCTACTACAAAAACAACAAAAAGAGATATATTTGTAATATAATAGCGGTGTTAAATGAATATTTCAGAATTCAAATACAATTTACCGGAAGAACTAATTGCTAAATATCCTCCTACTAAAAGAGGTACTACTAATTTGTTAGTACTTGAGAAGGAGAGTGGAGATATTTCTCATAGAAAATATTTTAATATCCCAGAATATATCAAAGAGGGAGATATTGTCGTTTTGAATGAAACTAAGGTTTTAAACAGTAGGACATATTTCTTAACTCCTAAGGGTAAGAGAGTAGAGGTACTTTTTCTAGAAGAGAGAGGTAAGGATACATGGTACTGTTTAATAGGGAGAGCTAAGAATGTAGAGATTTCGAATATACTTAAATGTGAGGATATTAATATTGAAATATCTTCAAGAGAGGGTAATGGATTTTTAGTTAAATTCCTAAATGGAAACTCTCATACTCTTTTTGAGAAGTATGGTCATACTCCTTTACCCCCATATATGAAAAGAGATGATGAGAGTAGTGATAGAGAGAGGTACAATACAGTATTTTCCTCCATCCCTGGGGCTGTAGCAGCCCCTACAGCGAGTTTAAATCTAACTGATGATATATTAGGCAATATTAAGAAAAAGGGTGGTAAAATAGCTAAAATTGAATTAAAAATAGGGTGGGGTACATTTGCTCCAATTAGGGAAGAGAATATTGAAGAGCATGAGATACATAAGGAGTATATTAGTGTAAGTAAAGAGGTAGCAGATATGATAAATGGATGTAAGGGAAGAGTATGGGCATTTGGTACTACAGTTGCTAGAACATTAGAGAGTATATATTCTGAAAAAGAGAAAAAGGTATTGCCATATAGTGGGTATACAGATCTTTACATATATCCAGGGTATAACTGGAATGTTGTTGATTTTTTAGTTACTAACTTCCATATGCCAGATTCCTCTTTAATTCTTTTAGTTAGTTCTTTTGCAGGTAGTAAAAATATTAAAAAAGCATATGCTCAAGCTATTGAGAGTAGTTACAAATTTCTTAGCTATGGAGATAGTATGTTAATTGGTGCTAACTTAAGTAAGTAAAAATGATGAACTTAGACATTCTGAAAGAGAAACTTTTCTTTATGCCAGATGCTACTAGAGGAGCAGTAAGATATCTAACAACTAAACAGTTAGAGGAAACAGGTACAAAGGCTTTAGTAACAAATACCCTCCACCTTCTTGTTCATCCAGGTCCAGATGTAATACAACAGTTAGGTGGTATTAAAAAGATGATGGGTTGGAATGGTATTGTATTTACTGATTCAGGTGGCTTTCAGGTGTTTTCATTACTTCATTCTAAAAAATGGAAGGGTAAGGTTCATGAGAATGGTGCTACATTTAAATCTCCTAAAGAGGGCAATACCTACGAGTTAACTCCAGAGTCATCGATAGATATTCAGATGAAAATAGATTCTGATGTTTTAGTTACATTAGATGATTGTAGGGATACTAATCTTTCGAGAAAGGAAGCAGAGCAATCTGTTGAGAGAACATTAAAATGGGCAGTTAGGTGTAAGGATCGTTTTAACAAGGAGTATGGTGGTACTAAAAAGACAGGCAAGTTGCTTACTGCTGTAGTGCAGGGTGCTAACTTCCCTGATTTACGTTCATACTGTGCTAAGGAGTTAGTAAAGATTGGTTTTGATGGTTACAACTTCGGGGGATATGTTGTAGATGAGGAGGGTGAATTAGTTGTAGATGAGATGACTGCAGTTATTGAGAGTATTCCCAGCGATACCATCCGTTATGCTATGGGGGTAGGTAAGCCTGAGGATATTATTCGTGCTGCTAAGATTGGTTACAATCTTTTTGATACAGTGTTGGTAACTCGTAATGCTAGGCATGGTACTGTGTACACATCAGAGGGTATTGTAAGAATTAAAAACAGTGATATGAGTTTGGATATGAGGCCAGTGGATAGTGAATGTAATTGCGAGTGTTGCCAAAACTATTCTCGTGCATACCTTCATCATATGCTTAAGAATGGGGAAGCTACAGCTCTGACTTTATTAACAATTCATAACCTAACCTTCTACCA
>JAVEVH010000034.1:0-7673 GCA_034005145.1 Candidatus Dojkabacteria bacterium
TGGATATGACATCTGTGTAACCGATACAGGTAGAGTACAGATTGATGCTCCAGGAGCAGAAGATGGAAAAGTAATTAGTGTAAAAAGATAAGTAGTAGAAATTTAAAATATATTTAGAACCAGATAGGGGTAATCTCTATCCTAAACTGCCATGGTCGAACTGTTAAAGCTAACAGATGATGTAGCAAAGAAAAAAATAAATATATCTGATTTTCTTGATTACTTGATATTGGATGCCTTAAAAAGAAAGGCATCCGATATTCATATAGAATCAAAACAGGATAATGTTCTTCTGGTAAGATACAGAGTCGATGGCGTACTTAGAGATATAATCCCTATCGGTCCTGAATTAAAAGATAGTCTCCTCTTTATCATTAAAGTTCGTGCAAAATTAAGAACAGATATCCATTTTGCACCACAAGATGGAAAGATACTTTTCAATGTCAAAAAAACAGAGATAGACCAACCACCTGTTGAAGAAAAAGTAGAAGAGAAAAAGGAAGAAAAAGCTGAAGAAAAGAAAAAAGATGATTCTAAGCAGGAGGAGAAAAAAGAAGAGAAAAAAGGTGAAAAAGTAGAAGAGAAGAAAGAAGAGGGCATAGTTCAGAGTGTAATTAATAAGCTCTCTAACAGTAAAGAAGAGGTCGAGGATACTTACCATGTAGATGCAAGAATCTCTATACTCCCAGTCACCCACGGTGAAAAGGTTGTAGTTAGGCTACTTTCTCAAGCTAACAGATCCTTTGGTCTAACAGATTTAGGATTTGAAGGTACAGATTTATTAAGTCTAGAAAAGGCATATAGAGAACCATATGGACTAATCCTAGTAACTGGACCTACAGGAAGTGGTAAAACTACTACACTCTACTCTATATTAAAGATACTTAACACTAAAGATGTAAATATAACTACCATTGAAGATCCTGTTGAGTACAGTATAGATGGTGTAAATCATATACAAATTAACCCAAAGGGCGATTTAACATTTGCAAATGGACTAAGATCTATACTTAGACAAGATCCTAATATAATAATGGTAGGAGAAATTAGAGACCAAGAAACTGCAAGAATTACTGTTAATTCTGCTCTTACAGGACACTTAGTACTCTCTACTCTACACGCAAATGATGCTGTAAGCACAATACCAAGACTAATAGATATGGGTATAGAACCTTTCTTAATAGCTTCTACTCTTAATATTGTTGTTACTCAAAGATTAGCAAGAAAACTGTGTAATAAATGTAAGAAAGAATATATAGTTGGTAAAAGTGAAAAACATAGAGACTTAGTCAAACTAAGACCTGACCTACAAAGACACTTAAATGCCTCTGATAAAATATATGAAGCCGTAGGATGTAATGAGTGTAATAATACTGGTTACAGTGGAAGAATCGGAATATATGAGATATTAACAATGAGTAAAGAATTAAGAGATGTAATAATAGAAAAACCTAATTCGGACAATATCTTAGCTACAGCAAAAAAGAAAGGTTTTAAATTGATGGTTGAAGATGGTATTAAAAAGCTTAAAAGAGGTGATTTAGATATTAAGGAATTAATAAAGGTTATCGCTATAAAAGAATGAGTCCTAAAAAAGTAAAATCTAAAGATGAGAACAGATTAAAGGAGTTAAAGAAATTACAAAGGCTCCGGGTTTCGACTTCAAATCTTTTAATCTCTATTAAATCTCTTGCTGCTTTACTTAAAGCAAGTATTCCATTATCTGAGACTATTAAAACTATCTCTGAGCAATCCAGTGATCCTAATCTAAATAGAATTTTTAAATATATCTCAGAAGAAATAGATAGAGGATCTACATTAGCAGAAGGAATGAGGCTCTTTCCTAAGATATTTCCCGAAACAGTATCCTCTGTTGTAGAGGCAGGAGAGAAAGGAGGCTCATTAGAGAACAATCTCCTCTTTATTGCAGAGAGTATTAAAAAGGAATATGAATTAACTAGAAAAATGAAAGGGGCAGTAATATATCCTACAATAATAATATCCCTAACTATGTTTGAATTTATAGGTATGATATTTATAGTATTACCTAAAATGGAAGCTCTCTTTTCGTCCTTTCCTAATATCCCTCCACTTACAATGTTTATTCTTAGGACTGCAAATGGTGTTAGGGAAAACTGGATGATAATACTAGGTGTATTACTAGTAATAATAATAGCAATAGCTATATATCTTAAAACAAAATCTGGTAAGAAATTCAAAGGTTGGTTAGCTATTAATTTCCCAATACTAAAGAGGCTCTTTTCTACAAATATCCTCTCATCTTTCTCTAGAACATTAAGCGTATTATTAGCCAGCGGAATACCCCTCTCAAAATCTCTTAGTATATCTGCAACTACAATGAGTAACTTTATCTATGCTGATATACTTAGAAAGGTACATGAGAGTGTAGAGGACGGTAAAGATCTCTCTCTTTCATTAGCAGAATATCCAAAATATTTTAATAATTCCTTCGTAAAAATGATTGACGTAGGTGAGGTAAGTGGGACTTTAGAGGATAACCTTATGTATCTACACGAATACTACTCAGAAGAGGTAACAGAGATGAGTAATAACATAGTAACATTCGTTGAACCCCTACTCCTCATCCTAGTAGGAGCAATAATTGGATTACTTGGAGTAACAATCCTAATGCCAATTTATCAACTAATGGGTACTATTAATGGTTAAATCTAAAAACAAAAACAATCTAAAAGGTTTCTCTCTTTTTGAACTCATAATTACAATGGGAATATTAATGATCCTATCATTGATAGTATTCCCCATTGCAATACAGAAAGCTCAAGAGTCGAAATTAGAAAGCTATGCATCCCAAATGGTAACAGATATCTACTATCAACAACAAAGAAGTGCTATTAAAAATAGCCCGGAAGGTGTTTCCTTTAGTACTAACGAATATACCCTCTTTGATGGAGAAACTCTTTTAGGAGCTACTGAAACAGATACAAAAAAGTACCCTATTAATATTGATATTACCTCAATAAATATGACAAATGGTAGTACAGTATCTTTTCCTGCTGGAGAATTTAAACCAGCCTCATATGGTACTGTGATATTAACAGATGGAATTACCTCAGTAAGGGTATATATAAATAGGGAAGGATTAATAGGATATGAAAAACTTTAAGAAAAATTTAAAAGGATATAGCCTTACAGAGCTGGTACTCGCTATCGGTATATTTGCAATAATATCCTCTATGTTAGTTCTACTAGTTGTAGATGCCACTAGAACATTAGAAAATACAAGGACAAGGTCTAAGGCATCTCTACTAACACAGGATGTATATAATTCGTTGATACTAATTAAATCACAAGCTTGGTATGAACTAGCACAACATACCAATGATGGAAATAAGTATTTAGATTACTCCTCAGGGACTTACAATATATTGGATGGAGAAAGAAATGAAGAAGGGTTAACTTACTCCTTCACTGTAGAAGATGTACAAAGGGATAGTAATAGAAATATTGTAGAGAGCGGGGGAACCATTGATCCACACTCCCGATTAATTAGTATAAATATCTCTTGGGTAGATAGAATAGGAAAAGTACATACTATAAATCCTAGAATGTATGTTAATGATTGGAATACTAACTCCGTAATATATACAACCTTAGAAGATTTCTCTACTGGAGTACATAATCAAACTATTGCCGTTGATAATGATGGAGGAGAAACAAGATTACAATCTCGATACTATAGTGATTGGTGTAATCCTGCTCTCTCTCTTAATGAGTATGATATACCTGGAGAAGCTACACCTCGTTCAGTTTTCTCCCTATTAGGATCCTCATACCTAGGAACAAGAGGAGAGTTAACAGGACAACCATTTACGAAGTTAAATATAGAGGGTGTAGACCCTCCAATTCTTACTGTAGAGGGCTATTTCTCTGGATACAATGTCAATGATATCTTTGTGTTAGGAGACTATGCATTCCTCGCAACTACTGATAATTCTAAAGAGGTCGTTATCCTTGATATCTCCTCATTACCATATACTGAAATTGGATATTTCGATGCACCTGATTCATATGATGGATACAGTGTATTCGTAGATGGAGATGTTGGATATTTAGGTCAAGGGAGATTCGTTCGCTCTTTCAACCTGTCCAGCTATAATGGGGCAAGAAGTTTGATTGGTTCTAAAGATTTAAGTACCTGGCTATTTAGGAGTGTTGCAAATGTAAGTCAGATTTATGCTAAAGACAATTATCTATATGCTGTACTTAATTGGGATTGGTATGAGCTTGTAATTGTTAATATTTCTAACCCAGCAAGTATGTCCATTACCTCTCAAACAAGTGTAAATAACCAGCAAGTATATGATATGGAAGTCTCTCAAGATGGTAATAGAGTATACTTTGGAACAACAGCATCAAGTAGTGAACAAGAAGTCTTTATCATTGATACTTCCTCTAAATCAGGAAGTAGACCAAAAATCGCCTCTTTAGAAATGTCTGGTACTACAGTTAGAGGTATAGCAGTAATTGAAGAAGATAATATATTAATAACGGTAGGAACAGGAGGTGAGGAGTATAAGGTATATCATATAATTGATGAGGCAAATCCTACATACTGTGGGGGAATGGATATAAATAATGGAATATATGACATTGATTCTATAAGAGACTCCCTTACTAACGCTTTCTCATATATTGTAACAGGAGACACTAATTCTGAATTTAAAATAATAAGAGGAGGACCAGGAGGAGGAGGAGTTGATGGATATGGATATTTCGAGGATGGAATACATATATCAAGCCCTTATGACACACAGTCCGATATGTCCGAATATCGCATCGTCAATATTGATGCAGATATCCCTACTGCAACTACATTAAGAATTCAGCTAAGAAGTAGTAATACTCCCCTTATGACAGGTAGTACCTGGTTAGGACCTGACGGTACATCAAATACATACTACGAATCCTCAGGATCATTCCCACTCCCTTCTACTTTGTCAGGTAGATATATTCAATACAAAGCAGAGTTCCTCTCTGATACCATTAGTACACCATTACTTGAAGAATTAATAATTAACTATGATAAATAAAAAACTAAAAGGTATAACCCTAGTAGAAACAATCCTGTATATAGGGCTCTTTTCAATCATCGTACTCTTAGTTTTCAACTTTATGCTCTCTACACAGGAAGCAACCTTAAGAAATAACAGAAGAGGTAGTATATACAAAAGTGCGGAATTTGTAATCCAGCATCTTAATTACTCATTTGATAATGCATTAACAATCGACCCTACTAACAGTATATTCGGAACTGATCAAGATATCCTTGAAATACAATTTACAGATGGCAATAAACAGTACACACTTTTAAACAACACCCTACTCTTTGATAGTATACCCATAACTCCTTCCGAGATATCAATTACTACCTTTACTCTAACACCAATATATAATGATGAGGCTGAAATAGTAGCTGTAAAAATTTTAATAAATATAGCTTCAAAAAAAGACAGTAATCTAACTGACACCATTAATATATTAGAGACTCTAAGATGAAGGGATATGTAGCATTAACAACAGTATTAGTAATACTCCCAATACTCCTACTCACAGGTATAGATTCTCTTTACAGAAATATGACAACATTAATAACAGGTAAAATGACATATGATTCTCATATTTTAAAAAGTCATTCAGAAACATGCTTAGAAGAAACAGTATATAAAATAAAAAGAAACATAACATATACTGGGACCTCTACTCTCTCTTTAGATAATTGGAGTTGTAATATAGAGGTAGAAGATAAATTAGGAAACCCTGGTATTAAAATAATAACAATAGAAGCTACAGATGATATTGGTACATACTACTTTATCCAGAAAGAATTAAATATAAATGTAGATCCTTTTGAAATCTCAAATACTTAAAACAAAATGTAATACAACAGAGAGACTTTTTGTAATACTTCTAACAATATCACTTGGTATACTTACATTTAAAACCTTCTACTACTCTATCTTAGATATATATACTGTACTAACATACTTAATACTTGTATCCCTTTTTCTTACTCTTACATTCTTGGCATACTATGATTTTAAAAAGATGGAAGTACATACTACTGTCTCTTTTATATTAATGATTGTATTAGTAATATTAAATATCACCCTATTCCTTCTTAATGGCTCTGATTCTGAAATATTGATATTAGAGAGGTGGGGGTATACTCCGTATAGTAATATGTTGGGGACATTAGCATTAGGTAGTATATTTCAATTAGTAGTACTCATTTCAAAAGAGAAAGCCCTAGGACAGGGAGATGTAAGGATAGCGATAATAACAGGGATCTTGATAGGTATTACTAACCTAGTATATTGGTTATATATTACAATCTTTAGTGCCTTAATCTACGGTTTAATACTAGCTTACAGAAAGAAAAAGTTTAAGGGTCTTAAAATACCTTTTGTACCATTTATGGTTTTAGGAATAATTGTATTAATACTTTGGTACATATAAATAGTACCTATTTAAAAATCTTCAGATAAATCAGGCCTATCAACATACTCTATAAAATCATCCATTGTCATTCCAGCAACTAAACATCCATTCTCATATGCTGATATGATTTCTTCCTGTAATACTCCTTTAAAATCTCCTAACTCTTCATCATACAGCTTATTAACTATATCCTCTGTAATCTGTTCTCTCTCTTCTTCATTGATAGATACAGGAGCAGATTCCTCATTTAAAACCTGATTTTCAATAAAGGAATGCTCCCTCTTACCATAAAAGGATGGTTTTCCTCTACTAAAACCATTACCATTAACTGTAAGCCTACTTTTTAAATATTTATCTTCTATCCCCATAAATCATGGTCTGAATATTTAAATTTCCCTTCCTTGTCTTTCTTTCTTAACAAAGAGAAGAAAAGAACATTCATTTGGTACAGATACTTCTTATCTTCTTCCGACATAACAGGAGGCTTCCAGTTCTCTACAAGCCTATCTTCAAATATCTTAAATTCATCCATTTGCCCTACCCATTCATAAAGTTCCTTCCTGTGTCTAATTACTGCTTCTGTTTCTATCTTAGGGAAATCAGAAAATAAGCGTTGCCATTTTTTGTAATCATAACCAGGACTTATTATTATATCGAGATTCTTGAGTATACATATTGCCCTCCCATCATTTATAATTTCTTTCCTATGTAAATAGTCCTTATATCCTTCACTTTCCAAATCTTCCCAATTGGCATAACCAGTATCTAACCACTTCTCATACTGAGGTGACATTGTATACGAGAAATTATTGAACATACCGTGTTCATGAGCAACCATCCATATGGTAGCCTGAGTACCAAATTCTTTATCTTCTACAAATCTATCATACAGAGCATTCTCTTCCCTCTCTCGTACTAGAGACTCAAACATTTCTTTAGGACCTGGAATACTCTCATCTATTAGAGGAAAAAACTCTCTTGCATCATTTTGTTCTGATGGTAATTGCTGTTGCTTGGATTCTTCTATTGGTTCTCTATCTTTCATTTTTGATATTCTTTAACTAAGATGGTGGACATCATATCTAAAAGTTCGAACTCATTAAGAACGTTTATTCTTAAATGGGTGGAATTTTTGAGAATTGACCTAGTTTAATATATCTGCAATAATTCTTTAATATAACTTAATATACAGT
>JAVEVH010000035.1:0-7236 GCA_034005145.1 Candidatus Dojkabacteria bacterium
AATTCTTTATTATATCTTTAGGCTCTTTTGGATTTTTGTATTTAGCAATACTGGTTAGTGATATGTACTCATTATTTCCTTTAGAGAGTATTTCAATATCTTTTCCTTTTACCTTTATTTTCTCCATGCATATATTTTAGTTAGGAGATATTAAATATGTTTGAACAGGGGAATTATGTATAATACTGATATATGAGAGGTGCCATTATTGGAGATATAGTAGGTAGTACAAGAGAGTTTAGTAGTAAGGTTACTACTAAAGAGTTTGAACTTTTTCCATACGGTAGTACATTTACAGATGATACTGTCTTAACAATTGCTGTATATGATTCTTTAAAGAATAGTATTCCATTAGAACAATCCTTTATGAAATGGATAGAGAAATATCCTAATAGAGGGTATGGTGGTATGTTTTTTGAATGGATACTAAGTAAAGAGAAAAAACCATATGGAAGTAAAGGTAATGGATCTGCTATGAGAGTATCTAGTGTAGGTTGGTTATTTAATACAGAGGAAGATGTACTTAGAGAGGCTAAGAGGGTATCAGAGATAACACATGATCATATAGAGGGGATAGAGACAGCACAGGCAGTTGCTATGTGTATATATTTAGGTAGGGAGAAAAAGAGTAAGGAGGATATTAAAGAATATATTGAGAGTAGGTTTAAGTATGATTTAAGTAAGGGTGTAGATGAGATTAGAAAGGAATATGTAAGGAGTGAGTTAGCTATAGATACTGTTCCTCAGAGTATTATTTGTTTTTTAGAGAGTAATAGTTTTGAAGATAGTATTAGGAATAGTATTTCTTTAGGTGGTGATGCTGATACTTTAGCTGCTATTACAGGTAGTATATCTGAAGCTTATTATGGTTTAGATATAGATATGTGGGAGAAGGCTAAGGAGTATTTGACGGGAGAGATGAGAGATATAATTTGTTAAAGCTATCTTATGGCATCTTTGCTTACAAACGAGAATTATTTTTCTAAGCCAACTCTTTCAATCCAACAGAGTCTTCCGTGTTTTTTTAAAGAAGTGTCAAAAATTAACGTTCTAGATGAATTCCATCGTTTCGCAAAGTCTCTTTGACTCATATTTCCTTCTTTATAATTTCGTTTAAAATCATCTTCAAATTTTACACAGAGTTGTTTCTCCATTTCGAACATCTTGGGAGTTTTTCCCTCTGTAGATTTATATTTTCCTGAGATTTCTTCTCTCTTTGGTGTATATTTTTGTGTATTCATAATAATTAACTAAAAGTTAAAATATACTTAGTATAGTTTAAAAGAGAAGGGGTGTCAAACAGGTCTAACAGGCCTGCCGTTGCGTATACTGTGGAAGATTACCACAGATTATCTCTTCTTATTGACGTTCATTAAGATACTACTAAGGTTGTTGAAAGAGTAAAAGAGGGAGTAACTCTCCCTCTTTTATTAAAATAGAAATTTGATTTTATTTAATTAAATTTGATCTACACTTCTACCACTAAAAAGAGCTGAAGCTATTCTATTATGACCTGCAGAACTCGAAAATCCTGAAGCTTTCCTTCTTCTATCATTCTCATCTCTTGAGCCTATTTCCCAGAATACTTCAGTGAATCCGTATTGCTCTTTTGCTTTAATTAATTTTTTCTTTGCATTTTCAACTATTATATTAGTGTTAAAAACTTGAGTATCCGCAATTACATCTGCTAAAAATATGTGCAAAGAGTAGACCCCTACAGTTTTAAGCAATGTATAACGCCTAGGGTTGTTAATAATCTGGGGATATACTTCTCCCACCATATCCCAGAATTTTGTTAATAATTTTGTCAATTCTTCGAGAGTTTCGTGGTGTTTTTTTTCGGGTAATGCATTAAAATTCCATACCCTTTTTCCTCCTGAGAAAAATGGTTTGAGAGAGGATATAAATGAATTTTGTGTAATGATTCTTGTTTTGATAATGTCTTTACTATCATCAGGTAGTTGAATAGTACCAAACCACACAGTTGAAGACTCCTCATTTAGTACATCTACAGCTTTTGCAGCTAACGTCTGCCATCTTTTACTTTCAGGTACTAGTTTTGTTGAGAAATCTGCTTTCATCATTTCCATATACATCCTTTGGGCAAGATCAAACTTGATTCTTGTTTGTCTACTATTAATAACGAAGAATTGTTCCAATTCTCTTACATAGTTAAAACCAGATAATACAACTATGGGAATTTCATAAGTACCATATTCTCCTCTGAGTTTTGGCTCTTTCATTAATTCTTTAAAAGCTTCAATTCTATGTTGTCCATCAATCACGAATAAAGGATTAGAAATCTCGAGCTCTCCATATGAATTATCAATCTCGCGGAACTTAATTGGAGTTCGGGAATTAACTACTACAGATGTGGGGAAGAGTGGGAAGTCGGTTTCATCAATCACATAATTTTTTATCTTTTCGATGTTTGTTTGATTTAATGGTCTTTGGTATCCAGGCTCCAATTTCTTTTCACTGGTCCAATAATCCGGGGTAAATCGTTCTTCGGATTCATCCTCAGCATTAATTAGGTCAACAGCTTGAATTTTCCCAGAATAGATAGCTTGACCATTTGCTCTGTCTTCCTTCTGGTAAATTCGAAGGGCTTTTATTTTATAAGATTTCATAAATATTTTTATAATAATTTATATATTTATACCCGAAGGATATCACATTTAAGATAACTTGCCAACATCTAAAATCCTGAGTTGCACATAGAGATGTTGCCGGGTTGTTTAAAAGAAATATCCCTTGTCGATCCTTGAACAAAAGGGTATATTAAACAATAATACTGATTTCATTAAACAGGAATGAACGAATTAGAGATACAGGGAAATGGGAAAACTTCAGAAGCATCATTGAGAAGGAAGATTAATATAAATTTCATTGGCAATCTCCCACTTGAAGGTCTTTTGTTTGAAAAAAAGGAAAGAATGCTTCAGCTATATGAAACCTCAGTAGGGGAAAAACTCTATCTTCAATATCCGGGTAAAGAATCAAAAAGGGACAAAACTCCTCGAGAAAGAGATTTTAGGCCAAAGATAATACTACCTAATAAAGAAGTAAAAGATTTAAGCTTTGGTGATGTTTGGGACTTCTTCTTTAATTTATTAAAAAAGAATTCAATCCAAGACAAAGACTTTCTTAAGGCATTAGATTACTTAATAGTCCTATTTTACAAATCAGCATACTTAATAGATTTCAAAGAATATTCAAAGCCTCAGTTTCTTACAAGTGAAGTATTGAATGGAAAAATTACAGATACAAAAAGGGTTAACTATTATTCTCCAGTTCTTTTGTATGATGTAAAAATGCATAGAAAAATGATTGACTATGTTCAACAAAAATTTGGGAATGTATATGGAATGTCTATAGAGGCATTTGTTCTTTACAATGATATCTTAGGATGGAATGAAGATTATAAGTACTATTCAACTTGGCTTCAGAATGAGAAGGGATGGCCTTATGGAATTGGGAAACCAAATAATTTACTAACACATATTAATATATTGGGGTACATACGAAATGAATTTAACATCGGGGATATTCTGAATGGTTTTTCAAGAACTAGGGGAGTATCTGCACCAACTAATGAGAAGTTAGAAGAATTGTTTGAAAAATATATTAATCCCGAATTAAGGAGGTTATAAAACTTTTAAGTTCTATTCTTCTATCTTCTTAATTTTCGAATACAGCCCTCTGGCAATATTTTCAATTACTCCAACGACTAATGCATTACCCATTAGAAACGCTCTTGTTTGAGGAGTATATCCTTCAGTATGATTGTCATCAAACATATCTAATCTCTCGAGTTCTACTGGTGTTAATCGTCTCCATTTACCAGAAGGAGTAATAACTACATGTTTAAAACGTGAAGGTCCTTTGCCTCCCTCTCCAGTAATTATTGTTCTTGAAGGTCTATTTAGATCATCAGGAAAGGTGACAGCTCCTTCCCTATATGTGTATGAATATTCTTTCCCATTTGCGTCTTTACCTACTTTAGGTTTAGCCTTTGCGCCCTTCAGTTCTATCCACTTCCCTTTATCTTCTTCTAGAATAAAAAACTCGGGAGGAATTTGAGATTCATCAGTAATTAATATCTTCCCTAATGTCCATTTCTCGCCTTCATAAACAGGCTCTAAATCCATTGTATATACTTGTCCTTTGTATAATACTCCGGCCTTTTTAAATGGAGATTTTGGTTTACCACTTTTATTAAAGTTGTCACTTACATATTTAATAGTTTCATAGTAGGGACGTTTCTCTTTCCTTTCTTTATAGAGTTTGACCTCTTCAACTTTGGTATTAGGTTTAATTATTGCACCAAAAGTCTCTGAAAAGACCCCATCTTTTAACACCCATGACTCAAAATCTCCTTTGAAAGAGTTATAGATGCTAGAATCTTTTTTGTATCCTAAGATATATATTCTTTTCCTTCTTTGTGGGAATCCATATGCACTTGCATCAATTATTCTCCATTCAACCATGTATCCTAGTAAGTCAAGGCAGGCGAGCATAATAGCAAAGTCTCTCCCCCTTTGTTTAGCTGGGGAGGTAATTAATCGATCTACATTCTCTAATAACAGGAATTCAGGCATTTCGCCTACAGCTTTCTTTTCCCTTATAATTCTCTCTATCTCCCACCAAAGTACACCTTTCTTTCCTTCAAGACCTTTAGACAACTTCTTAGTAGTAGCGACAGAGTAATCTTGACAGGGAAATCCTCCCACAAGCATGTTATGTTCTGGAATATCTTTTGTCTTTACTTGGGCAATATCATCGTTAACAAAATCTTTATTTGTAGCTTTAAATCTTTCTTTATATATTTCTGCAGCATATTGAACTTTCTTACCAGGTTCCCATTGGTTACCCCAAACTACATTAAAAAAATCTTTTCCAATTTCTTCATTTACTCTTTCAAAAGCTACTCGAAATCCTCCTACACCAGCAAACAGGTCTATTATTTTTATATTTCTTCTCTTCATGATTAGATTTTTATCTTAAGATAGTTCAAAAATAGTACTTAATTATTCTACAGAAAAAAATAGAAAAGATCAAGTTTTTTAAGAATATCTAAATTTCTAATATATTCTATTGATACCCTTTGCATCCTTTACCCTTCTAATATATATTATAGGTATGGATAAATATATATCCCTTAAAGACTGTTTAAGAGAACTAAACAAATATAGCTATTCTCTCCCCATTATCTTAGGTAAAGATATTAATAATAATATACATACTAAAGATCTAAAAGAATTAAAAAATATGTTAATCTCTGGCTCTACTAGTAGTGGTAAATCAGTATTCCTAAACAGTATAATAAATACAATATTACTAACTAAAACACCAAAAGAAGTACAATTAATATTAATAGATTTTAAAAGAGCTGAATTCCATACATATGAAGACATACCACATCTAAAATATCCAGTTATATATGATGTGGAAGAAGCAGTATATAAATTGGCTGAGATATATACAGAAAGAGAAGAGAATAAAGATAAATCATATCCTGATATTGTAATACTCTTAGAAGACTATGCTGACTTTCTGTCATTAGAAAGAATACGTAGTAATGTATTTCAAGATTTAAGACGAACCATTATTAGAATCCTTACAATGGGACATACATTAGGTATATATACAATCCTATCCTCATCTAAGGTATCGGACAATCAACTATTAGAGAGAATAAGGGAGAGTATTCCAAATAGGTTAGTAGGATTCCTACCCACATCACAGGACTCCATAGCTATGCTTGGAGAGCAGGGTGCTGAAAAATTAGAGGGTCGGGGAGATATGTTTTTTAAGAATATGGATACTAATGAAAAGGTAAGGGTACAGGCTCCTTTTATATCTACTGATGAAACTGAAAATATTGTTCAGAGGATATCAAGGAAAAAGCAGGTAGAGATGTTAAGGGATGTTTTGTATGAAGATGCTAAGAGGGCAGTAATAGAGAGTGGTAATGCAACAGCCAGTTATTTACAAAGGCATTTTAAGATAGGGTATAACCAGGCAGCAAGATTAATAGACCAATTAGAATTAAATGGTATTATTGGTCCAAAAGAGGGTGTTAAAAAGAGAAAAATTTTCTTAGAAAAATATGAACAACCAATAGAAGAGGAAATCAAAAGTGAGGATAATTATAAGCAAGAAAAACTAAAACCATATGGAGATATCCTTTGGTTAACAAAAGAGAAGGTTAAAGGTGCTTTACATATGGAAGAGGAACTTCCTATTAAAGAAATTAAATTACTTCCCTTTTTACAAGAAGATATACATTATCCAGACTTATCTCCATTTGCATTAATTGCAGGAATATTAAAAATGTATGATATAGAGAATTCCGAGATGGTTGAAGCTGTATATGGTTTAGATATTTCAAAACAAAAGAAATGGTACAAAAAATTTCTATTAACAATAGGGCAAGAGAAACCTAATGAGGAATTTACTGAAGGATTAATCTTAGCTACCCTTGTTAGGATTGCTAATCAGTATGGGAATGATTTTGTAATACCTTTGTATAAAAATGCAATTCAACTTTTTCCTACGTCAAAAATATTCTGTGATTACATTTCAACAATGATGAACTATCTCTATGATAATCCTAAAGAAAGGAATGAAAAAATATATAAAGAATTACAAGATATATTTAAAAAGATAAAAAAGGAAGAGGTTGAACCAAGGATATGGGAGAGTATGGTATTAACTAATTACTGTTTAACAGATTTATTAGGAAATGATAAATCTAAAGCTCCATATCTTAGTGATATTAAACAAGAAAACAAATTAAAAGCTATCAAAGAAAGAAGTTGTTTTAATATATTGTTTGGAGAAGAATATATATGAAAATCTACCTAGATATCGATGGAGTCCTCTTAGATACTAAAGAGTATAAACAAATGCCATATTTAAAAGAATTTCTTGCTACTGTATTTGATATATCTAAAGGAGAAGTATATTGGTTAAGTACTCATACTAAACATGGAGAGAGTGATATAGCTTTGTATCACTTAGAAGAAGAATTAGAGAAAGATATATTAGAAATGATAAAAGGTATTAAAAATACTAAATGGAATGTATTAAAAACAGAAGGTATTGATATTAATAGTGATTTCCTTTGGTTTGATGATGTAATCTTTCAAGCAGAGTATAACTATTTAGAAAGTATTGGTAAGGAAAGTTGTTTAATTAAGGTTGAGAATAACCTAGAGGAAATAGTAGAGT
>JAVEVH010000036.1:0-6965 GCA_034005145.1 Candidatus Dojkabacteria bacterium
CCTTCCACGGCATGGCATATTAAGCTCCTACGATCATAAATTTTTGAGTTATGTGGTAATACACCCATAAATTATCAGAATAATATCTTATACATTCCCTACACCCTTGTATACAAATCCTTTACTTCTTGCTTCCAATTTATCAAATATGTTTCTACCATCAATTATAAAAGGGTTATTATTCATCAATCTTAACAATTTTTCCAAATCCAAGCTCTTATATTCATCATGCCCTGTCATAAGAACAATACCATCCTTATTCTTAAGCATACTCTCTAGATTTCCTTGGTATTTTTCAATAAAAGAATCATGTATTTCATATTTAATACCATTCTCTTTTAACTTCTCTAATAAGGGCTCTGTTGGAGTATTCCTATCATCATCCGAATTAGCATCATATGCATAACCTAAGACCAAAATATTCAAATCTTTCATATCTTTCTTTACTTCCTTTGCAGCATCTTCTAATAACTCAAACATATGAATAGGCATAAAGTCATTTATATATCTTGCTGTAGGAATAAGTTTTGGATTAACAATATCTCTTACTTCATGGATCAATAACCATGAATCTTTAGGAATACAATGACCCCCTACACCGGCACCTGGGTAGTGCATCTGCCTTAAAGCTTCGGGTCTTGTCTCTGTAATCTTCTTACAGTTATTTATTAATCCTCTTACCTCCCAAACATTTGCTCCATATGCTTCACAAAGTAATGCCATCTCATTTGCAAATGCTATCTGTACATCTCTATATGTATTCTCTCCTGCTTTTACAATCTCTGCAGTAATACAATCTGTCTCCTCTAATTCACCTTTAACAACATGCTTGTATAACTCTTTTACTTTTTTTGCTGATTCAGGTGTCCATCCTCCAACCACTCTGTTGTAGTATCTAATATTCTCTAAAAGATGACCGGGCATCAGTCTCTCAGGACAATTAGCAAGATAGAAATCCTTACCTACCTCCATATTAGATTCTTTTTCTAGAATAGGTTTTGCAATATGTTCCATTGTCCCTGGAGCAATAGTAGACTCTATGATTACAGTTACTCCTTTCTTCATATTTCTACCAATATCAATAAGAGAATTTTTTAAATTCTCATATGTAGGTTTTTTATTCTCCTCAGCAACAGGAGTTTGTACAGCAACTATAATATAATCTGCTTTTGAATACTCTTTAACATCAGATGTAGCCCTAAAGTTTCCTTCTTTTAGTACTTTTTCAACTAATTCATCTAATCCCGGTTCTTGACCTTTAATAGGATTCTCCCCTCTATTTAATCTCTTGACTCTCTCTTCTAATATATCTACACCTATTACATTAAATCCTGCATCAGCAAAAAGCATAGATACAGGATATCCAACATATCCTAGACCACAGACAACAACAGTTTCTTTCTTCCTTGACATTTAATAGTTCTAAATAATTTACTTCTTATGGAAATTTTTAATAGTGTCTACAATCTTCTCTGCCTCCTCTTTCGTTACAAAAGGGTTAACAGGTAGAGAAAGAACCTCTTTTGAAAGTTTCTCAGCAACAGGGAAATCTCCCTCTTTATAACCCATCTTTCTAAAATGTTCATGTAAATGTAAAGGTTTTGGATAGTAAACACCACAACCAATTTCATTTTCTCTGAGGAAATTCATTAGCTCATCCCTAGTATGACCAAACTCTTCTGTTATTCTAATAGTATATTGATGAAATACATGCGTATTACCATCCATTATTTTGGGAACTACTATACCCGTAATTCCAGATAGACCCTCTGTTAGCAATTTAGCGCTCTCTCTCCTAGCCTCTGTTATTCTATCTATCTTTTTTAGCTGTTCGACACCGATAGCTGAGGCTATATCAGTCATTCTATAGTTTGTACCTAATTCCAAATATTCATATCTTATAGCTTCATCCTGTCCATGATGCCTATATATTTTTGCCTTTCTAGCTATCTCGTCATCATCTGTTACTAACATACCACCTTCTCCAGTCATAACATTCTTTGTAGCATAGAAAGAGAAGGCTGCACTATTTCCAAATTTCCCAGCCCTCTTTCCATCTTGCTCAGCTCCAATTGCTTGGCATGCATCTTCAAGTATCTTTATATTATGCTTATCTGCAATCTCCTTAACTTCAGAATATCTATATACTTGACCATATAAATCTACAGGTATTATTAACTTTGTCTTATTTGTAATCTTTTCCTCTATCTTGCTCGGATCTATACAAAAGTCATCTTCACAGATATCTACAAATACAACTTTACCTCTTTCCATTACTACTGGATTTGCAGTAGCAACAAATGTGAAAGGAACAGTTATAGCTTCATCATCATCTTTAAATCCAGAAGCTATAACTCCTGCATGAATTGCTGTCGTACCATTTGAGAAAGCAATTGCATGCTTTGTACCGCAATACTGTGCAAACATATTTTCAAATTCTGCAGTCTTAGGACCTTGTGCTATCATCCCAGACTTCATTACTTCTACAACTGCATCTATTTCTTCTTTTTCTATTAAAGGTTTTGATATAGGTATCATATGTATTCTTGAATTAAGAAATTATTATTTAGGTTCATAACCATCTATATATTTTAGAACCTTTGCTGGATTTCCTACCATTACGGCTCCAGCAGGAACATCTTTTGTAACAACAGATCCTGCTCCTATTAATGCTTTCTCTCCTATTTTAATACCAGGTCGTAATACAGATCCTGCCCCTATGGATGCATCTTTACCAATATGTATAGCTGTAACTTGCCAATCTGTCCTCCCCTTTATCTCTCCATCTTCCGTTCTAGCCCTTGGAATCATATCATTTGTAGTTAAACAGTTTGGGCCTAAAAATACTCCATCTTCCATTTCAACACCATGATAAACAGGCACATAGTTTTGAATCTTTGTATCATCACCAATGATAACTCCTGAGTCTATGAAAACATAATCTCCTAAGTTACAGTTCTTTCCAATCTTAACTCCATTTCTAATATGGCAAAAATGCCAAACTTTAGAGCCATCTCTAATAACTACTTCATCCTCAATCATCGAAAAATTACCAATAATACAATCTTTACCTATCTCAACATTACCCATCTTACTATCCATGATTAATGTGCCTTCCCCTATTAACGAACCTGCACTAATCTCAGCATCTGGATGAATTCGGATATTCTCTCCAAGTTCTATATATTCTTTTTTATTAAAATCTTCTTCTAATCTCATACTAAAGTTCTTTTGCATAAATTCTCTCAATAAAGTCTATTGAATTTATTGATTCAGAAACTTTTAATCCATTACCCTTTGCAATTTCCTCATATAATTTAGGATGGTTAGGACATGAACCAACATGAGTACCATATGAGTTAGGTGCAATAGCTTCTCCATATTTAGATTCAATCTTCTCCCACTCTTTCTGTAACTCTTCAGTTTCAAAAGATGCTCTCTCCACCTTATCCAAAGCATTACCACTTATCTTCAAATATCCTTTAGAGCCCATAATTGCTATAGAACATTCTAAGTTAGAAGGTTCTACTGCAACATTTACTTCTATACTTCCTGATGCTCCATTTTCAAATTGTACGATTGAGTAAGAAGTATCTTCAAATGGTATATTTAAATGCTTATGATTAAATGTATCCGTAGATTTAACATCAGGTACTCCGAATAATTCCTGTACTATATCAAGATAGTGAATCCCATATTCATACAAAGATCTTCCTCCCTCATCTATCTTTCCTCTCCAATCTGAGAAGTATCCAATAGGCCTCTGCCATCTTTGTATAAAGCTTACAGATCTTATATCTCCCAATAATTCTTTATCCAACACTTCCTTCATCATCTTTACTGTTGGATTATATCTAACTTGGAGAACACAATATGCATCCAATCCTAACTTATCTGCATGGTCTTGTATCTCTTGAAGTTTTGATGCTTCAAATGCAATTGGTTTCTCTATGAGAATATCATATCCAGCATCAAGAGCATCGAGAGCCATTGGATAATGTAGATGATTAGGGGTAGCTATAACTACCATATCCATCTTCCCCTTCATATCTTTAAGCATTTTCTTATAATCTTCAAATCCTTCTACATTACCATTCTCTTCTACTGCCTTCTTTAATACTTCTTTATCAGTATCACACAAGGCAACCAATTCAAAATCTTCTGGATTCTGATTGATAGCTTCAACATGTCTAACTAAAATATGTCCGCACCCTATTATTCCTACTCGTTTTTTCATTATGTATATAAACATATAATTTAACTAGTGCAACTCGCCGTCTATTCTATCGAAGAAATATAGAATTTTCAATACGCACCTTTCTCGTATATCTTCGCGACTTTCCTTAAATTCTTATTCCAATTATATTTTTCTAAAACTTTCCGTCTACCATTTTCTCCCATATTTACTCTCTGTTTATAATCTTCTAACAAAGAAATTATTCTTTCTGAGAGTTCTTCTATATCATCAAATTTTACTAAAAATCCGTCTTCCCCATCAGAAATTACTTCATTTATTGCATCATTTCTACATCCCAAAACAGGCTTACCATACATCCATGCCTCTAAATACACTATTCCAAAGGAATCCGTCTTAGAAACCATAGAGAAAACTGTCCCTGCATCATACAAATCCCACTTCTCAGATTCTGAGATATTATCTATATTTAATATCCTCTCCTTATATCTACTATCCAACCCGTCTACATATTCACTAAACTCTTTATTATAGCCTCCACCAAAGATCAATGCTGCATCTGTACCTTTATCCCAACATCTTATCATTGCTTTAATGAGATTAATGCTTCCCTTCTCAAAACTCTTAGATCCAATCTGAAAAATAATGTCATTCTCAATTCCATATTTTTTTCTAAATCTATCACCTATTCCCCCTTTTATTTTATCAGGGAATACTCCTTGTCCAATAATTAAGAACTTTCCTTCATCTATTTTTACTCCGTTTTTCTTACAGAAATCTTTAATTTCATCTCCCTCCGTTTTAGTATTTAAAATGATTTTGTGAGCATGTTCAAAAAATGGTATGGCTGTTTTTCTAAGATATTTTTTCCTTAAAGAATCTCTATCTCCAGCACCAATGTGGAGTGCTGGTACTACTATTAATGGGATATCCAGCTTTTTTGAAATTAAATATCCTACATAAAAAAGAAAATAGTAGGGTGTAGAAGATACTGTTACAAAATCATATTTCTTATTTTTCTTAATTTCACTTAACATTCCAAAAGAAGTAGGACATGTTGCTAGATTGGAAATTCTAAAGAATGGCAGAAAACCGAAAATCACTCTAAATATCTTATTGAGATACCTATTTCTTAATAAACCTTTACCTATGGGAAATCTTTTTATATTCACACCATTTATTACTTCCTCTTTCTTCTGTATAACATCATTACCAAGATCCCAGAGAGTATCAGCACTTAAAGCATCTGTAGTCCAAATATCAACAGAATATTTCCCCGTATTAAATAAGTACTCAGATAATATCTGTATAAACTGCTCTGCACCACCTCTGGCAGGATAGTATCTTTGGGTAATATTGAGAATATTAATCTCCATATCTCTCTTTCTTTAATTCATAAAGTATTTTCTCTTGGTTAATCCTTACCCTATTAAACATATTAGCAAGTAAACCAACTATTACTAACAGTAAACCAAAGATAAGGAATCCAAACCCTATAAACCCTATTGTCTTGTAAGGATAATACGTATCTTGAATAAAGTAATAAGTGAATAAAAAGATTTCTAAGATAGCACCCATACCAAGTAAAATACCTCCCATACCACCAAAGAAAACCATAGGTTTGTAATCTCTTAAAGTACTAAGAATAATATTGGAGGTTCTAAAAGCATACTTAATAACACTGTTTGCTACTCTAGATTTCCTATCTTTGAAATATATTACATCTACAGGAAACTCTACTACCCTTAAACCCTTAAAAACCATATCTAATATACTCTCCTGTGTATATGTAAAAGCACCAATTAAGTTTAACCTAAGTAAAGCTTCCCTACTGTATGCTCTAAAACCACAAGACACATCTCTAAACCTCTGACCACTAATTAATGATATTAACTTTGACATCTGCTCATTACCCCAATACTTACTCTTAGGCATATTCTCTGGAATACCACTCTCAAATCTATTACCAGTAACCATATCTGCCTCCTTATTAAGTATAGGTTGGATGATATGAGGGATCTGATCACTATTAAACTGCCTATCAGCATCTATACTAACCAATATATCTCCACCACTCTCTAATGCATACTGTACTGCACTCTGGAATGCTCTACCTACCCCCTTGTTAACAGTATGACTAACTACATCAGCACCACTCTGCTTAGCAATCTTAGCAGTACTATCTGTACTACCATCATCTACAACCAATATCTTTACCTCATCTATACCATCTATCTTCTTAGGTAATGATTTTATTACCTCTGATATTCCATCCTCTTCATTTAATGCTGGCATGTATATTATTAATTTCATCTGTATCTCTTACTAAAGAATTATGTATTACATCGAATTATACAAACTTTAGGTGTAAAAAACTAATACACACACATATCCCATTGTGATATATTAGAAGTAGAAATAACTTTAGGGGATATTTTAATGATGAAAGTAAGAAATCTTTTACTACCAATATTAACCTTAGCAATCCTTTCACTCTTTCCATTACATACAGAAGCAGCACAGTTTGAGAAAGGAGATTACATATTAGAAACAGAAACCATTGTTGAAGATGATCTGTATGTAACAGGAGATAGTATAATCATTAAAGGGGTAGTAGATGGAGATTTAATACTTCTAGGTCAGAATATTACAGTAGATGGTACAGTCACAGGAGATCTCTACACCTTTGGTAATACAGTAAGTATTGCAGGAAGTATATATGGGAATGTATTCTCAATGGGTTCTAATGTAAATATGCAAGGTACACTTG
>JAVEVH010000037.1:0-6894 GCA_034005145.1 Candidatus Dojkabacteria bacterium
CAGTAGGTGCTCAGAAAGTTCTGTTTGATGGTTTTAGGGTTGTATATGGTAATGGAAAGGATTCAGAAGAGCTTTTACAAGAGATATCCAATGTTAAAAAGGGAGATATTTTTACAAAAGAGAAATTTCAAACAGATCAGAAATTTACACAACCACCAGCAAGATATACAGAGGCAAGCTTAGTAAAAAAATTAGAGTCCCTAGGTGTTGGAAGACCATCTACATATGCCACAATAATTAGTACTATACAAGCTAGAGAGTATGTATCTAGAGATGGTAAATACCTCTTACCTACAGATATAGGTAGAGTAGTTACACATTTCTTAAAGGACAACTTTACAGATTTAATAGATTACAAATATACAGCAGACATTGAAGACAAATTGGATGATATTGCTCAGGGTAAGGTAGAGTATATTCCCTTTATGGATAGTGTTTATAAACCTTTAATGGGAGATATTAAAAAGACTCTTAAAGATGTAAACAAGGAAGATGTTGTAATATTGGGTAAATCAGATGAGAAATGTAGCGTATGTGGTGGAGAGATGGTAGTAAGATTAGGAAGGTATGGTAAATTCCTTAGCTGTGTAAAATTTCCTGAGTGTAAAGGTATGAAAGACTTAAGTGGAGGAGAAGATACCCTCGACTATGAGAAATATCTTAAGGTTGAGAAGTGTCCAGAGTGTGATTCTAAGATGATACTCAAAAACAGTAGGTACGGTAAGTTCTGGGCATGTGAGAAATATCCAGAGTGTAAGGGTACTGTGTCTTTACTTCTAAATGAGAAATGTCCAGAGTGTGGTAAGAACTTAGTAGAAAGAAAGAGTAAATGGGGTAAAATATTTAAAGGATGTAGTGGATATCCAGATTGTAAATACATTAAAAAGGAAGTAAAGAAAAAAGAAGAGAGTTAAAGATTTTTTAATACCTTTCCTTTAATATTTATCATATGTTACCAAGAGAGAAATTCCTTAAAGGGGGTATTAATATACTCTCAGATATTGAACTAGTAGAGATACTGGTAGGAAGTGGTATTAAGGGTAGGGACTTTAAACAGATATCTAGATCCGTTATGAATGTAGTAAAAATTTCTGTAAAAGAGAATACCCCTTTAAGTATCCAAGAACTATTGAAAATAGAGGGGGTAGGTAGTGTACTCGCTATGAGAATAGTATCGGGTATTGAATTAGGAAGAAGGATATATGGACTGTTTGATAAGGAGATTGTAAGGATAACGGATGCTAAGCATGCGTATGAGATATTTAAAGATATGTCCTCTTTAAAAAGAGAAAGAGTAGATTTAATATGTCTTAATTCTAGATTTGAATATATATGTAGGGAGAGTATAGCAATGGGTTCTTTAAATTGTGCTAAACTCTCTCCTCGTGAGGTACTGTATACAGCTATTACAAACAACTCTGCCTTTGTAATACTTGCTCATAATCATCCATCTGGAGATAGTACACCAAGTGAGGAGGATATCCTTCTAACTAAAAATATTGTTAATATCTTAGATATAACTGGTATACAACTACTTGATCATATTGTAATAGGGAAAGACACATGGAGTAGTGTAGATATATGATATCTAAGAGTGTACAATTTAAAAATATGGGAAAGAAGTACAAAGGCTTAATGGTTGATTTAGATGATACATTGATTAAATCTCAAAAAATGTATGATTTAGCAACTCAACATACTGCACTGTATGTATCTAAGGAGTATGGGATAAGTAGTGATGATTTTTTTAATGTAGTAAACGAAAAGTACAATATAATATCTAGAACATTTCCTAGTACACATACAAGGCACAGTAGAATACTAGTATATAGACTAGCGTTGGCCTCTTTAAATATTAAATATGAACTCTCCTTACTACCTAAGTTAGAAGATATGTATTGGGAGTATTTCCTTACTCATGTAAAGCTCTATGATGGTGTAATAGAGACGTTTGAAATACTTAAAAAGAAAGGTATTAAAATAGCGGTAGTATCTGATGGTGACCTATCTACTCGTATTCGTAAGGTAGAAGCTATTGGTTTAATACCATATGTAGATGAAGTAGTAGCATCTGAGGAAGTTATCTTTGAAAAACCTTTTAGTGCAATCTTTACCCTAGCTCTCTCTAGATTAGGAATAGAGGCTCATGAAGCTATTATGTTGGGTAATAACTATAAAAATGATATTAGAGGAGCACAGCTATTGGGTATTAGATCAGGTATATTTAATCCTCCTACCGACGCTAACCTAATAGGTCAAGATATGCAAAGTATCATTGTTCCTGACTTTGTATTAAATTCATACCAAGATCTGTTATGTGAGTTTGGTATTAAAGAAAAATTGCTTGATAAATGTCCATAGAATATATATAATCAGGTTCGTATTTAATATATCTCGCATATCTCTAAATATTTCCTGGATAGATTATATCTACCCATAGAGATAGGTGAAAAAAGGAAAAAAACATTATGGAAGAAACAAAGAAGGTCTCAACAAAGGTTGCTACTCCTAAAGCAGAGACAGAAAATAAAAGCTTTAAAATAGAATTACCAAATCTATTAACATTCCTTCAAGCAGGTTCCCACTTTGGGCATAAAAGTAGTGGTTGGAATCCTAAGATGAAGAAGTATGTATATGAGACAAGAAATGGTATCCATATTATAGATATCGTTAAAACTAGAAAATTACTTTCTACAGCATTAGAAGAATTAAGTAAGGTTGTAGATAGGGATAATGTATTAATCGTAGGTACAAAGGGACAAGCAGCAGGCACTATTGAAAGTGTTGCTAAAGAAGTAGGTGCTTTTTATATAACTAAGAGATGGCCAGGAGGTCTTTTTACTAACTTTGATGGAATCAAAGGTAGTATTCAAACATTAGTTAAATTAGAAGAAGAGTTAGCATCAGGTGGACAAGGGTTAGTTAAAAAAGAGATCTTAGTTAAGCAAAAAGAGGTCGAGAGATTAAACAAGGTATATGAGGGTATTAAATTTATGGATACTCTTCCTAAGTTCTTAATCGTAATAGATAGTAAGGTAGAGAAGAACGCTATTAGAGAGGCTAGAATAGCTGGAGTACCTATAATTGCTTTAATAGATACTAACTGTGATCCTGATTTAGTTGACTACCCAATTCCAGCAAATGATGATTCAATTAAGAGTATTAATCTTTTTGTAAATCTTTTCGCAGATGTAATTAGTAAGGGTAAGAAGTCCATATCCTTAACAGCATTAAGAAAGAATCACAATGCTAACTTAGAGAATGTGAGAACTAGGTATGCAGAGGAGAGAGAGAGACAAGAGAAGATGGAAGAAGAAGATAGGTTAAGAATGAAAGCATTAAGAGAGGGTAAATCATCTTCAGCTAGTACAACTGGTGTAGTAAGAGTATTAAAGAAAGAGAAAAACTTAGATGAAGACTTTGCTGCTGCAGAGGCAGTAAAGGCAGAGAGTAATTCTAGAAAGGTAGAAGATTTAGGTCTTTCTGCAAGAATTGAAAAAGCTCTAAAAGAGGCAGGATTAAATACAGTAGATGATATTTCTGGAAAAGATAAAGAGGAACTATTAGCTATTAAAGGAGTAGGAGAGAAAGCAGTAGAGGATATTCTTAAAGCTATTAAATAACTTTAGAAAGATATACATATGGCAATATCAATAGAAGATATTAAAATGCTTAGAGCTAAGACATCAGCAGGTATGGCTCTTTGTAAAGAGGCACTATCCAAATCAGATGGTGATATGAAAAAGGCTGTAGAGTATATAAACAGTAGGAGTGACGCTATTAATAGGCTACATAATCTAACAGGGGCAAAGATAGGGCACTGTAAATTAGCATTTGAGGAAACAGGTAAAGATTTTGAGAAAGCAGTAGAGTTAATTAAAGAGAGAGGTTGGGATGAGCCAATAGAAAGCCAATGTGCAAGTGCAGGAGAAGGAATAATAGAGTCATATGTACATGGTAAAGAGCAGAGATTAGTAGCTTTAGTAGAGGTATCCTGTAAGACAGATTTTGTTGCTAGAAACGAAGATTTTAGATCTTTTGTACATGAGTTAGCATTACAGATAGCTGCTATGAAACCAGAGTATGTTTCTAAAGAGAGTATACCTTCTGAGAAGTTAGAGGAATTAAAAACATTGTTTCTAAAAGAGGCACAAAGTGAGGGTAAACCAGAAAACATTATTCAAAAAATAGTGGATGGGAAATTAAATAGCTATCTTCAAGAGAAATGTTTACTTGAACAGAAATGGTTTAAGGATGAGTCTAAAACTATGCAAAATCTTTTAGAAGAATCTATTTCTAAATTAGGAGAGCCATTAGAGGTAAGAAGATTTTTAATCTGGGAATTTGGGAAGTAAGTATTGAGATAGTTGAGTATTTAGCATATCATATATTCATAATTTGAATACTTTTAAATATGGATATAGATACATTCAAAATAGATTTAGATAAATGTATAGATAGTCTTACTGAAGACCTTTCTCAGATTAGAACAGGTAGAGCAACACCAGAATTAATCCAAGATATATTAATTAATGCATATGAGACACAGGCTCCTTTAAAAAGCTATGCCACTATTAATGTCTCTGATACCAAATCTTTAATAGTAATACCTTGGGATAAAGGGTTAATAGATAATATATCTAAGGGTATATCATCTGCTAATATGGGTTTTAATCCTGTATCAGAGGGAGACCATGTAAGAGTCACTATACCTGAGCTTACTGAAGAGAGAAGAAAAGAGTATGTTAAAGTTATGAAGGATAGGGTAGAGGATGCTAGAATAGCTGTAAGACAAGTAAGACAGAAATATATGCAAGAGATAGATGAAGCACAAAAGGGTGGTTTTTCAGAAGACCAAGCAGATAGATTAAGAGATGAAGGGGAGAAATTAGTAAAAGAGAGTAATGAGAGAATAGAGGAGATGAGAGAGAAGAAAGAGCAAGAGCTTCTTACCATCTAACTACAATTTTAAACTTAAGTACTTAAAAATATGTCCACCATCATTAGTATTCTTTTGCTTCTTTTAGTAATCAGTATCCTAACCTTCGTACATGAATTAGGACATTTCTTAGCAGCTAAGGCAGTAAAAGCAAAGGTCTTTGATTTTTCAATAGGGTTTGGTCCTAAGTTACTTTCAAAAAAATATAAAGGGACTACATATAACCTAAGAGTATTACCATTTGGTGGATATGTAAAAATATTAGGTGATGGAGATCCTACTAGTAGTAAAGAGGATACGAAATCTAAGGGTAATTTAAAAAACAAGAATAAATGGGCGCAGATGTTTGTAATGTTAGCTGGAGTAAGTATGAATATACTCTTAGCAATAATACTTTACACCATATTTCTGGCTAATAATGGGTGGAAGATGAGTATAGGTAGTACATATGAGGATTTTAAACCAGTAGGTGCAACAATTGAAAGAGAAAGAGTTATGGATTTACCATATGAGTTAGCGGATGAGGGTGGAGCATTAGATGCAAGTATGTATGAGAAGGGGTATATCCTTTCTATAGATGGAGAAGATATAGATGACTATCAGAATTTAATAGAGGTATTAAAAAAGAATAAGTCAGAAGAGATTAATGTATATGCTTGTGATATGGATAAAGAGTGTGATTTCTTTGATGTATTAGTAAGCGAAGAGGGTAAGATGGGTGTATATACAGGAGAGAACTACGATGTATATATAGATTACTCTAACAACAAGATATTCGCTGGTGCATCTCATTCCATTAATATTGTAAAACTAACTGGTCAGGTATTTGGTTCTATGCTTTCTACAGCACAAGATACAGGAGATTACTCAGAGCTTTCTAATACTGTAAGTGGACCAATTGGTATCTACTTTATAATCGATTACTTTAAGACATTGGGAGTCATTATGTTTTTAGGTATATTAGCTGACCTTTCTATCTCCCTAGCAGTAATAAACTTACTCCCTATACCAGCATTAGATGGTGGTAGATTTTTCATATTACTAATAGAGTCAATACTTAGAAAGGATTTAAATCCTAAGATAGAGAATGCAATAATAAATATTAGCTTTATGTTTTTAATAATATTAATAATAGCGATAATGATTAAGGATATTATTAATATAGAAGAGTTGAAGAGTTTGTTTAAATAGTATATCTTTAAGTAAGAAAAATTAATTACTGCTCTAATGGCACTGAGGCTTACAAAAACTAGTAAAATAGTATTCGCTATATCAATTGTAGTACTTTCTATTGCATTAGGATATTTAGTATGGAGAGTTAATCAAGAAGATAGGTTAGATCCTAGTGATAGTGATGCAGGTGGTACGGGTACGGGATGCTCTACAGCTGTTACAAATGCTTGTAGAGATACCTGTCCTGAAGGTTTTAATGGCTTCCTAGATTGTAAAGAAGATGGTGTGGTTTGTGGAAATGTTGCTTGTGGTACTGCTGCGAGATGTTTGTGTTGTACAGGTCAATGGGCAACAGCAGATGATGGAGATTGTGATAAGGCTTGTGGTACATGGGGATATGGTGCAGATTGTGATGATGAAGATGGTGATAACGAGGTTGTAAAATGTTTTTGTGAGAGTTGGTCAGATGGCTGTGGTACAAACTGTACTTTCCCTGATGGGACACAGGCAGAGGTAGACTCTAAAGCTCGAGCAAGCTGTAAGCCATATATTGCAATGTGTAACGTTAATGATGGAAGTATAAGTATTGATGAATATACCTCTTCTCATGTCTGCTATAACAAGGTTGCCCAATGTAAGAATCCATATGCTGATAATCCGTGCGTTGAAACTAGCTCTTGTGATAGTGGAAGTTGGGTTACTAGACCTACAGGAAATATTGATTTTAATACAGATATTCTCTTTAGTGCTACCGCTCTAGATAGTGATGGTATAAATAGCAA
>JAVEVH010000038.1:0-6825 GCA_034005145.1 Candidatus Dojkabacteria bacterium
GCTAAACCATTAGCCTCACCATCTCCATGGTATGGATCTTGACCAAGTATTACGACTTTTACATCCTCTATGGGTGTTAAATCTAAAGCTCTAAAAAGAGACTCTTTAGGGGGATATACATTTTTTGATTTGTAAATATCGTCTAAATCAATATTACTCAGTATCCTTTGTATCATCACCACTTCCCTGAAGTATTACATTACCGTATTCATCATATCTTGTACCATCTACACCAATATACTCTTTCCTTCCACCGACCTCTTCCTCAATGAAATTCTGTTTAGGGAATTCTGCTTTCTCTTGTGGCTCCTGAGGCACATCTATCTGTACATCTGTAACTACTCCTCCTAAATCTTCTGCATGTTCTACTAATCCTTTCTCTCCATTAAACTCTGTCATATTAAGTATGTTTTTAATATTAGATATATATACCTAAGTATACCAAAATATATACATTAGAAGTAAGGGTTGGTATAATAGCTCTAACACAAAGACCCAGATATCACTGGTGAGTGGTGGAAAGAAAATCGTAAGATGAGTAGACTCCAACGAGTAGCTTTCGTAAAGAGCTAAAACCATGATAGTGGTTAATAAGGTAGTTACAGTAATGTAATTATAAATAAGGGTGGTAACACGAATATTCGTCCCTTTGTAAGAAATGATATTAATAGGTATCATATCTTACAAGGGGATTTTTGTTTAATATATATTTACACTTACAATATGAAAGATATACAGATATCTAAAAACCAATATATACCTACATTCTCTAAAACAGAGGAAGAGATACTTAAATATTGGAAAGAGAAAGGTATATTAGAAAAAAGTATAGAACAGAGATCTAAAGAAAAATCATTTACCTTCTATGATGGACCAATTACTTCTAACAACAAACCACACTACGGTCATGCACTTACAATGGTAATTAAGGATGTAGTACCTAGATACAAAACTATGAAAGGATATCGTGTAGACAGAAGTTTAGGATGGGATTGTCAGGGTATACCAGTAGAGTATGAAGTAGAAAAGGAGTTAGGTTTTGAACAGAAGGAAGATATTGAGAAGTTTGGTATAGAGAAATTTAATGAGTTATGTAGGGCATCTGTTAAAAAATATAAAGGGGAGATATTTGCACTAACTGAGAGAATGGGTAGATGGGTTAACAGTGATGAGGAGTATGCAACTATGGATCCTTGGTATATTGAGAGTGTATGGTGGTCATTAAAAGAGCTTTACAAAAAAGATTTACTGTATGAGGGTTACAAAGTAGTACCTTACTCTACAAGAGCAGGTACAACACTTTCCAACTCAGAAGTAGCTCTAGGAGGTTATACCTCTATAGTGGATCCTGCTGTTGTTGTTAAGCTTAAGCTTAAAGATGAGGATACATATCTTTTAATATGGACTACTACTCCTTGGACATTACCAGGCAACTTACTTGTTGCTGTTGGAAAAGATTTTGAGTATGTAGAAATAGAATACAAGAATGAAAAATATATTGTAGCTAAAGAGTTAGTAGAAAATATATTTAAGCAAGATTACAAAGTTGGAAAATCATACAAAGGAAGTGAATTAATTGGAAAAGAGTATGAACCACTCTATCCCTACTATGCTGATAAAAGGTCGGAGGGAGCTTTTAAGGTAGTACATGGAAACCATGTTACCTTTGAAGATGGTACTGGTTTAGTACATCAAGCACCATATGGTGAAGAAGATTTCATTTTAATGACAGATATGGGGATAGGGATGTTTGATTACCTTGATGATCAAGGGAATATGAAAGAGGAGATAGAGCAGTTTAAGGGAATGTTTTACAAAAAAGCTAATAAATATATTATGCAAGACCTTGAGCAAAGGAACTTACTCTTCTCTCACTACGACTATGAACATCAAATGCCTATGTGTTGGAGAACTAATACCCCTCTCATATACAAACCTATTAAGAGTTGGTATGTAAAAGTTACAGCTATTAGAGATATGTTAGTTAAAGAAAACAAGGATATTAATTGGGTACCTAAACATGTAAAAGAGGGTAGGTTTGGTAATTGGTTAGAGGAGGCAAGAGATTGGGCATTAAGTAGGAATAGGTATTGGGGAACACCACTACCTGTATGGGTTTGTGATAAGTGTGGGATGAAAGATGTCATGGGTTCGTTAGCTGAAGTAAAAGAAAAAAGTGGAGTAGAACTAAAAGATCCACATAAGCCATTTGTAGATGAGATAAAGTATGCATGTGAATGTGGAGGTCAGATGAGTAGAGTAAATGATGTAATAGATGTTTGGTATGATTCTGGCTCTATGCCTTTTGCAAGGTTACACTACCCGTTTGAAAATAAAGAGAAGTTTGAAAGTAAATATCCAGGTGAATTTATAGCAGAGGGAGTAGATCAAACAAGAGGTTGGTTTTACACATTACATGTGTTAGGTGTAGCTCTCTTTGGTAAAAAATCATTTGAGAATGTAATTGTAAATGGTATGGCACTTGCTCCAGATGGTACTAAAATGTCTAAAAGTAAGCGTAACTATACTGAAGTAAACACCGTATTAGACCAAATGGGTGCAGATGCACTAAGGTTGTACTTCTTAAGCTCTCCAATTGTAAATGGAGAAGAGGTAATATTTAGTGAGAAGTTTTTAAAAGAAATTACTGGTACAGTACTACTACCATATTGGAATAGTGTTAAATATTTCCTTAATTACAAAGAGCAGTATGATTGGAAATATACACCAAACTATAAACCCGGAAATGTTATGGATAGGTGGATAGTATCTATGTTAAACAGGACTGTCAAAGATGTAACTAAGAGTATGGATGAGTACAAGCTTCAAAAGGCTACTAAATCAATATTTGAATTAATTGATGTACTCTCTAAATGGTATATACGAAGGAGTAGGGATAGATTTGTAAGTGGAGATATACAAGCTTTAGATACATTACACTATGTACTATTAGAGATAAGTAAAATGTTAGCACCATTTGCTCCTTTCATATCAGAATCAGCATATCTTACTCTAGTTGAAGATGGTAAAGAGTCTGTACATTTAGAAGATTACCCAATACTTAGTAGTGAATATCTTGACGAGAAACTAATAGAGGATATGGAGGTAACTAGGAATATCTGTTCAATGGGTCTTAATATTAGAGATGAGAATAGGTTGAAAGTAAGACAACCACTTTCTAAAGTATATGTCCCTATATCTAACAAAGAGATGTTAGATATTGTAAAAGGGGAATTAAATGTAAAAGAGGTTGAGTACAGTAAAGAGGAAGTTAAGGGTGATGATATTAAAACTCAAAGTACAGGTAATATATTTGTATCACTCAATATTCATATATCTGAAGAGTTAAAAGAGGAAGGATTTCTAAATGAAATATTAAGAGGATTACAAGTAGCTAGAAAAGAGGGAGGTTGTGAAGTAGGAGAGAGAGTATCTATTAACTACTCTACTTCAAGTAAGGTAGTAGAGGATATATTAGAAAAATATACAGATGATATTAAGAAAGGGATATTACTTAATGAGATTAATAAAGTAGATAGCTTAGAAAGTAATACAAAAGTAAAAGTAGGAGAAGAAGAGATATTAATAGAGATACTTAAGTAATTAGTAAGTAATCATCTTAGAAGTATCTATACCTGTAATCTTTTCAAAATTTTTAGCACCTGTATCTAATTTAATACCTGAAGATACTGCTAACTCACCCACTATCTCACCAATTGCTCTAGAGAGTTCATTTTCTATTGACACTGGTATTAACCTACCATCTTTCTCTCTCTCTTTTTTAATATGATTACAGTACTGTATGGTTTCAATAGCGGACTCTATAGTAGCTTCGTTTTCTAACTTCTTAAAGATTTCCATCAACTTATTAAAATCCTGAGTCTTAGGATCTTTAGTAGACTTCTTTTTAAGTACAGAGATTTTCTCTTTAATCTCCTTTTGTGAGAATACATCTCTAACATTAAGCATATCGATATTTTCAATAGGGGTAGATACTGTTAAAGAGGAATTAATAAATTCAAATTCAAAATACATCTTAATATCACCATTAAATTCAATTTCTTTCTTGTTTCTGATCCAACCTGCACCATGTGATGGGTAAAATACTTTTGATCCAACTTTGAAGTTCATATTTATGTATAATGGTAATTTAAACATTTAATTATATCATTTTTTGATATACAATCATAACCATGAAGATAACGGTAATAGGGGGAGGAACAGGTACATCTACAGTATTAGAAGGATTGAAAGAAAGAAGAGACCTTCAATTAAGCGTTATTGTAGGAATGATGGATGATGGAGGGAGTAATGCAGTAGTAAGAGATGAGTTTGGTTTACTACCACTAAGTGATTTAAGGAAATCAATAATAGCGCTAGCAGAGGATAATGAGGGTAATATACTAAGAAATTTGTTTACATACAGGTTTTCTCAAGGAGATGGTTTAAAGGGTCATACAATGGGAAATCTTTTAATGATTGCTATGACGGAAGTTACTGGAAATGAAGTAGAAGCTATAGAGATGTTTAGATATCTCTTTAATGTAAGGGGTAATATATATCCAGTAACATTGGATAAAGTAAAGTTGGTAGCAGAGTATAGTAATGGTACTAAGGTAGTAGGAGAACATCTAATAGATGAGCCTAAAGAGGATAGGAAGGTAGAGAAGTTTTACTTTGAAGGAAAAGCAAAAGCATATAAAGGGGCAGTAGAAAGTATATTAGATTCTGATTTCATTGTAGTAGGTCCAGGAGATCTATACACAACTACACTTGCTAATATAATAGTGGAGGGTATACCAGAGGCTTTACAAAAAACAAAGGCTAAACTCATCTTCGTACCAAACCTAATGTCTAAGATTGGTCAAACCAGAGGGTTTACTCAAAGGAGTATGTTAGAGCTTGTAGAAGGATATATTGGTAGAACATTCGATTATGTATTACTTAATAATGGTAAGATTCCTATCTCTGCATACAAAAGATATCTTAAGGATGGTGAACATATCTTTATGGATGATTTAGAATCTAGTAGTAAGCGTATCGTAATTAAAGAGGACTTAGTTGCTAATTCTGTATTAAAAAAAGATAAGGGGGATAAGTTAGTAAGGAGTTTAGTAAGACATGATAGTCAGAAATTAGGTAATCAACTGTATAAAATATTTAGAAAAGGTTGGAGATCAACTCTATTCTCTTTTCTTTCCCTGTATCGTTAATAGTTTGTTGTCAGGGATATTTTTAAGTAATTTTCCATCCATATATATTTCTAATAAGAAGTACTCCTTCAATATATCTAATAACTTTTTAATCTTTCTATCTCTTACGGGATGATACTCTACAGATATATTCTCTACCTTAGGTAATATCTTCCTATGACTTTTTAAAATATCTAATTCACTACCCTCAGTATCAATCTTAAGCATATCTATACACATAATATTCTTTAAGTATGAATCCAAGGTGGTACTCTGTACTGGTATGCCTTTAGTATTCTCTCTACCATTCCAACTACCCTCCATTAAACTAGAGTTAGATTCCCATCCATTAATAGTTGCATCAATATGTAATACGGTATCCCCTATCTTAGAAGATACTGCCATATTTACTGTCTTAATATCCTCTAATCCATTAATATGGATATTTTCATTTAATATATCAAAAGAGTAGGGATTAGGTTCAAATGCGAGTATCTTACTTTTGGGATATATTGATTTAAAGTAAAGAACAGATATACCAATATGTGATCCAATATCTACTATAAATGGTTGAGGATTATTAGATTTAAAAAAGTAAGATTCCTGATTCCAAACCTCTCTTTTTAAAAAATGGTACTCTCTCCCATTGGGAAAGAGTACCGTAAATTTTCCTAACTTAGTTTGTTCCATACCCAATTATACTTACTCTCCTATTAGATTCATAACGTAAGTTACTTTACTTGCCCATGCACTAGCAGAAGGAGGACAGTAGTATACAGATATTTCTTTAGGGGTATCTAAACCTCTTGAGTAATATCCACCTAAACCTTTAGATACTGTATATATACCCTCTTTAAAGTTTTTAAAAGAGTAACTACCCCAACCCCATGCATTGTAAGGTTTAAAGTTATGTAATCCACCACTAGACTCAATGATTGAGATAGCGGCTACTAATCTATAGTCAATACCATACATATCTGCAGCCTCTACAAAGTCCTTAGCATTAGCAGCAAGTGGGGCACCTCTTTTAGAAAGATACTTTCTAATATTCTCAATCTTTTTGGCCTTAAGAGCATCCTCAGGAGATATTGAAGCAGAGTTTTCTAAGATGGTTTCTTGTACCGGGTTATTCTGTATATACTCTACATCCTCTTCAAATTCTTTTTGAAATTTAGCATTCTCAATACCTTCAATTTGTGTTAAGGCAATCTCATTAACAGTATTTAGTATTAAACCGGTAGCAAGAATACCCGCTATTACGGCTAATACATTCTTTTTGTTGTATACCTTTATGTTTTTCATAGTTATTCCTTTCTAACCCATAGTAAAGCTTCCTATTAAAAAAATCTTTAATATTATATATTCAATATATGTTAACAATGAACGTTACTAAGGGAAAAAGACAAAGAAGAAGTAAAAAGTTTCCTTTAATACTTCTGTACATAATTATACCATTTTTAGCCTTTTTTTCATATATATACATTAAAGATCAAATACCTCCATCCACAGTACTAGGCATATTTGTATATGTTCCTCCTAAGGTAGAATATGAGACTTTTAAGGTATCTTTTGATGAACAGATACCCATTGAGATACAGGAAATGGTTAAGGCAAGTGTAGAGGATATAGAATT
>JAVEVH010000039.1:0-4700 GCA_034005145.1 Candidatus Dojkabacteria bacterium
CCTAATACCTCTGTCTCATACTCTACCCCATTATGACTTACCTTAGCTTTGTACTTCTTACTTACATCTAAGTTATTTACCTGTATCTCTCCCTCGCTATTAGTTACATACTCTTCACCATCTATTACTACAGTAGCTGATTGTAATGGGTTACCTTCACTATCTAAAAACTGTAAGGTTATCCTTACTGATATCTCTTCCTTTTCTTCTTCTGGTTGTTTAATTGGAATATCCTCTTCTTCTACAGGAGGTTGCTCTTCCTCTGGTTCTTCTTCTTCTACCTCTGGAGTTAGTAATCCTAATCTTACTAAGAGTGTGTCTGGAAAGTACTCCGTCCCTATCATTAATGTTAATGTTCTGTGTATTGATTCATTCTCTAAACTATCTACTGTGTAATATTCTAATATGTTTTCACCTCTGTCTAAGTTCAACTGTATACTAAACTTACCTTGTGTATCTGATGTAGTTGTATATGTATTACTACCTTTCTTAAATATTACTGTACTATTAGCTTCTGTACTACCCTTTATCAATGGTCTTTGAGATGTAAAGTATACATACAAAGTATCCCTATCCAATATATTGTTTACTAACCCAATACTTTGTATTACTGGTTTACTTGCTACTGTATCAATCACTAATACAGGGTCTGTAGGAGTAGGAGAAAACTCTGAAGTAGATCCATTACCATTGGTTGCTGTACTAGTTATTAAGCTTGCTGATGTTGGTACTCTACCTGTTATGGGGACTACCAATGTAATATCATTACCTACCTGTGATGTAGTTACACTCCCTATGTAGTATTTACCTTGTGCATATCCCATGGGAGAGAGTTGATCATTGTCAAAGAATTCTAATGTGTATGGGGATTCTAAAAGATTAAAGTCTAAATCTAAGGTAACAAACATTCGGTTCTTTGTTCCTAGTTTTACATTCTTTATAACAGGGTGATTCATTAAATCGTTAGGGCCAGTGTCAACATCTCCAGGATCGTTTACAGATTTTGATCCCAGAATAAATGAGATATCTGCATTGTTGTTAAAGATACTGTTTTGTGTAATTGTATTGAACTGGCTACCTAAGTAATGCATTCTGACTCCATAATCTCCATTCGCAATCACATTGCCCTTGACAATATTTCCTGTAGAAGTCAGTAATCCATCAAAATCTACGCCCCCTCTCCCAGACACTACTAGGTTACCCCCAAGATTATCACCCTTAGGACTAATACCTAAATAATTTCCTTGAATATAATTATCATTAGTATCAAGCATTCTAATAATCCCCCTAAATTGCGATGTTATACATCCTGCAATATTTGATTCTTCCTTATCAGCTATACCATCATAGTTTGTTCCTATTATATTTCCAGAACCCCCTTCTACTTGAATTGCATGTCTATAGAAATCACCCTCTATACAAGTTCTTCCTGATTTTAATGTGCCAAAATAGTTACCTGATACTCTGTTTCCCGTACTTGGTCCTCCTACAATTGTAATTGTTATATAACCATAATACAGAGTATTTCCACCAAATAAGTTCCTTTCTCCTTTATCTCCAATACCATCTCCATTTGTTCCAAAGATATTATTATTTGAGCTATTTGATAGCCAGAAAGTTAGGCCTTTCTTTGAAGCTGTACCATTTATATTTGTTCCAATAAAATTCCCTTCAATCCAGTTATTATCTGCGGAGTCTATTGAAACAATTGATGAGAAAGCAGTGTTTTTATCTCTATGAATATTCAATCCTGCAATATGATTGTTATCACCTGTTAGTAAATTAATATTATTATAAGTGGGATCATAGAAGTAAAGTTCTATCATTAAGACCGTATTTATAGTCTCACCGAAAGCCGCTGTATTTCTAGATGCACCTGATTGTGAATATCCATTTAGAAATGCACCTGAATCATCGGACAGGGTTAATGGTGAATTAGCTACAATCTGGAAATATCCACTGTCTGTTACAGTATATGTTCCAGCAAGTTCACTAGTACTATCTCTAGATCCATCTGGATTAATATACCCACTATCACTCTCCGGTATATTAAAATTTATAACATCATATCCCTCATATGCATTAGCTTCCTCTATTGCTCCTCTTAATGTACATGTATTTAAAGATGTTAAACATATTCCATCTCCTTGTAATACATCACTCTGATCTCCTGTTGAATCTACTACAAATGTATTAGCTAATACATTGTTACAAAATAGTAATAATATGAATAAAGAAATAGGTATGTATAATACCTTCTTAATAAATATCTCTTTGTATTTATTTATAAAAAACATTCCTCCTCCTATATAGATATATTACTTAAAAGCTGAGATTAGTTCAATAAAAAATATTATACAAATTAGGAAGATTACTCTACTTCCAAGGAATACTTGATTGAGAAAGAAGGTCCTGGATTATCTTTATACTTCGAGATTTATGATAATGTATACACTGATAACCAAGGAGGTATTGATGTAGACATCTTCAAATTCCTTTATTAGCCTAATATATTTAATCTGTTAATCAAAAGGGGAGCCCTACACTCCCCTTTTCTTTTTTTAATATCAATAAGGGTATTCAGAGAAGATCTTATATATATTTTTTTGATCGCTAAGATCTTCTCTTTGCACTTTAAATCTTTTTAAGTTGAATAACTAACTTGGGAGTATAAAATCCAGGTATTACAAGCTCTGAACAAGTAAGAATGAAATAATCATCATCCCTTGTATCTTCAAAGAGCTCTTCTATATGGATTTCACTCCCAATCTCTTTATCTAGAATAATAGAATCTACTACTAAGTAGCAGAAATCTTCCTCTAGACAAAGAACAGTATTTTTCAGATTTCCTGAATTATACAACCGAAGAAAAATCTCTCCGAATTCAGGACCTGTTATTACATCCCAACCAGAATGAGTGTATAAAATTCTACCCTCACTTGGCTGAGCAACTACCCATACAGTATGAGAATCTAAAAGATTCTCTATCTTTTCCTCTGTACAAGGTAGCTCACAGGTTACTATCTGAAGCTCTTTGAACTGTCTACGAAACCACTCTGTCAGATAATCTGACTCTATGGAAACAATATACTCTCCTTCTAGATTTCTAGTTTGAGGTACTGGTGTAGCTTCCATAGTAGGAAAAATCTCAATCTGTTTTGTAACAGAAGGAGTTATTTCCATCATTGGCATGAATGGTGTCATAGTTACTGTTACTTGTATAGGCTTAGCCTGTACAGTAACATCCGAACGTGGTGAACATGATACTGTTACCACAGAGAAAACGATAAAAACACCTAGTATACTAAATAGTTTTCTTTTTACGAAAAAAGTAAACTACTAGAAATACTAGACCTCCTCCTGGAACAACATATACAATTGGACTTAGACTACCCGTTCTCGTTGTTGTAATAACAACTTCTGGAGTCTTTGTTGATGTTGGTTGCTCCTCTTCAGTAGGCTTTCTTGTTTCTGTTGGTAATGAAGTCTGAGTAGGCAATGGTGTTTCTGTTGGAACAAAAGTTCCTGTTGCTGTTGGTAATGGAGTTTCAGTTGCTGTTGGAACTAGAGTTTCAGTTGGAGTAGATGTCGCTGTAGCTGTTGGTGTAAAAGTGAAAGTTGCAGTGGCTGTCGGAACCTTGGTTGGAGTATTAGTCGGATAGTACGTTATTTCATAAGGTATCATCTCTTGATATTGATCCCCACACCAAAATGAATTTGTTGCTGGTTTATAATCACACCTACTCCCATTTGGAGGAGGTAGTCTATTCTCTCTAGGATACAATTGTGGATCTCCACAATATGCATTTACACAACCACCAACCCAACATATCTTAACTGCTGGTATCTCCCCAACTCCACTGATAAATACATTTCCCAATTGCTGTTCTACTGTATATCCTGAAGTAGGAAGTGCAGCTATCAGCAAAACACTTATAACTAAAGCCAAGAAAACTATCCTAATCTTTTTCATTTTCTCTCCTTTTTGATTTTTTAAAGTGCTTTGTTTATCTTTTTTACAGAATCTGTATAGCGATCACTAACAAATTCAAAGACGAACTGTATATTATAGGCTTAAAGACGAATTCTAGCAATACAAAAGATGTTTATACACAGATGAGATTTCAAAAGAGAAAAAGGTTTATTATAAGGCTTTAAGGTAGTTTTTAAAATTTTATATTTACTTTAAGAAAGATATTCACTATATTTATATATGGAAATACCCCTAATTACAGCAATATATGCTCAATTAATAGTAAATACCCTCCTTATCATCTCTCTAATATATCTCCTCTACTTAATTCTTAGATTAATATTTAAGGTAGTAAAAGGAAAAGAGGTAGAGAAAAGGAAAGAAATTAAGAAGATAATATTACTAACTATAATTGTAATAGGAATATTTTCACTTACTAATGTATTCTTTGAATATGACCCCTTTAATATAATAGAAGATGCTAAATATATACCTCTTGATAAATAGATATACATTTTTTAATATATAGATATATGTTTGATAAATACATAGAACAAATATACACAGCATCATATACACAAGCTTTAAATAACTTAGTAGCTGTACCCTTTAAATACCTAGAAAGAACACTCTCGCAAACCTCCTACTCTAATATATTAAGTATACTTAAACCTGTATTAACAGTATGTATAGTACTGTATATTGTGTATATAATATTTAGTATATT
>JAVEVH010000039.1:4800-6773 GCA_034005145.1 Candidatus Dojkabacteria bacterium
CCTTGCGAATAGGTAAATTACTCTTTTTGTGATAGAATATCCACTTGTTATGGAATATACCCCTGTTAAAAAGGAAAACATTAGAAATATCGCTATCATAGCCCATGTAGACCATGGGAAAACAACGTTAGTAGATGCTTTCATGAAACAAACACACCTCTTTAGAGAAAACGAAGAAGAGATGTCACAAACAAGAATATTAGATAGTGGAGACTTAGAAAGAGAGAAAGGTATTACAATTAAAGCAAAAAATATTTCCATTAGATACAACGATTACAAAATTAATATCATAGATACACCAGGACACTCAGACTTTGGAGGAGAAGTAGAAAGAACCCTTAATATGGCTGATTCATGCTTACTCCTAGTAGATGCACAAGAGGGAGTAATGCCACAAACTAAGTTTGTACTAAAAAAAGCATTAGAAATGAATCTAATGCCAATATTGGTGATAAATAAGATAGATAAGAAATTAGCTAACTGTGCTAAAACCTTAGAAAAAGTACAAGACCTTTTCCTTACATTAGCTACTAATACAAATCAATTAGACTTTCCTGTTTACTACGCCATTGCTAGAGAAGGAAAAGTATTTAAACAGTTACCAAATGATCTTACAGAAGAGGGAGATATATCATCCCTTTTAGATGAAATAATTAGGTATGTACCCGAACCAAGTGGAGATGAGTCAGAACCATTCCAAATGCAAGTAACCTCTCTAGAGTATGATTCTCATTTAGGAAGATATTTAGTAGGAAAGATTAATAGAGGGAGTATTAAGAAAAATGATCCTGTAATACTCATTGAAAGAACAAAAAATGTACAGGGAAGAATAAGGGAGATATTTGTAAAAGAGGGATTAAAATGGATATCAGTAGAGAGTGCTAATGCTGGAGAGATAGTAGCAATAGCGGGAGTAGAATCAACAGCCATAGGAGCAACTCTATGCGCTCTAAACACACCAGAGCCCCTTGAGGACATACATATTACACCCCCTGCTGTAAGTGTTAAGTTTGAATCAAATACATCACCATTTTCAGGGAAAGAGGGTAAGTATGTAACAGCTAAACAATTAGAACAAAGATTAGAACAAGAAAAAGACTTAAATATTAGTTTAAACATTACTAGAGTATCCGGTTCATCCTACTCTGTAGCAGGAAGAGGTGAATTACAATTAGCAATATTAGTAGAACAGTTAAGAAGAGAGGGATATGAATTCCAATTAAGTAAACCAGAGGTTGTATTAATACAAAAGGAAGGAAGAGATTACGAACCAGTAGAAGAATTAATTATTGATTGTCCGACAGAATATATTAGTGTAATAACTGAAGAGGTAAGTAGTAGAAAAGGAGAAATGCTTAATATTGAAACAGAGGGTACTCAAACAAGATTTACATACAAAATATTAACGAGAAATATTATTGGTTTACACAGGATTTTAATGAATGCTACTAAGGGTACTGCTGTATCTAATAGCTTTGTTACAGACTATGTACCATATATTAAACAACCTCCCCTATTTAGAAAGGGAGTAATAATATCTCAGGAAACAGGTACTACTTTAGGATTTTCTCTTACAACCATACAAGACAGAGGTAATCTTTTTGTAGAACCATCTGTACAGGTATATGAAGGTATGATAATTGGAATAAATAACCATGAACAAGATCTAATTGTAAACCCATGTAAAGCAAGACATAAGACTAATGTAAGAATGTTAAGAAGTGAATTAACGTTAGTAAATCTAAAACCTACTATACCACTTACTATTGAATATGCACTCTCTTTTATTAATGAGGATGAGTTAATAGAGATTACTCCTAAAAATATTAGGTTAAGAAAAAAGTTGTTATCCGAAACAGAAAGAACTTGGGCTAAGAGAAAGAACCTAACAGCATATGCTAAACAACAGATGGGTGTAGAGAATTAAGTATTTATATATTTTTACTTAGTAGTGAAAGTACTCTATCTAACTC
>JAVEVH010000040.1:0-6748 GCA_034005145.1 Candidatus Dojkabacteria bacterium
ATTGTCTGAAAAAGGCATACCAATCTCATCTATAATACTTTCTAATTCATCTTCAGAAAGTAAGATTCTTACCTCTGAGTCTGTACTACCTGATGCACTATTTAATTTCTCAAATAGTTGGGTACCTGAGAATATAGAGATATCTAAAACAGTTAGTAGCTGTTCTAACTCCTCTCTACTTATTATTAACATACCTCTTTGCATATCTATCTGTATTTAAAATTATTTATTTATTAACTTAGTGACTGTAAGAATCTCCTCTACCATTTGTTCTTTCTTCTTACTTTGCTTTGAAGATATTGCTGTAGCAAAACAGCTATTTAAATGATTCTCCATTAATATTTGATTAGCAGATTTCAAAAGCCCAATTGCTGCTAGATTTTGTTGCATAATATCTATACAGTACTGATTATTCTCACCCATTTCTATCATTTTGTCCATCAAGCTTCTTACCTTTTTAAAATTGATAAGAGCTTTTTCTTTTTCTGTATTCATTTCTAATTATATATTAATTTAAAATATTGGGCGTACAAACCCCATTGATACCAAAGACGAAAAGAAGGTATATATAGCAAAGAAGAGTACAAGAAAGCCAGATGTTCTGAAAAATAGAGATGACCTTGTAGAATTTGCTAATTTATTCGAACCAACAGATATTAAAGCTAATACAGGAAGTGTTCCAAGAGAAAATACAAGCATGATTAGAGCTCCTTGTATTATATCTCCTGAAGCCATAGCATTAATTTGCATAGACTGAGTAAATCCACAAGGTAAGAAGAATGAAGCAGCTCCTAAGAGTATAGGGGTAAACATATTTTTCATCTCCTCTGTTTTTAATACTCCTGATGTTAAGCTTTTAGGCATTGTGAATTGTAATTTCTTAAAGAATGGAGATATGTCGAGTAGATTTATAGAGAGTATGAGCATTACCAAAAATAGTATGGCTGTCATTATGAAATAAAAGGTAGGAGTTAATGTAAAGAGTGTCCCTACATATCCCAAAACTCCTCCTAATACAAAGAATGAAATAATACGAGATATATGAAATATTGTAAGGGGTATATTTTTTGATTTACTCTTAGCATATGTAGAAGAGATTGAAAGAACTAATCCACCTACTACTGCCATACATGTTGATACCGATGCTATTATTCCGATAAAGAAGACTACTGGGTAGGTTAATGTATTCGCATTAATTAAGTTTGTTATACCCGCTTTCTGTATTAATACAAAAAGCAGTATGATACCAGTGGCGATTAGAAAGGAAAGGCCTAATTCTTTATAATCTAAATTTTTCTCTTTCTTTTTCTCATGTACAGTATACCCATTATCTTCGATAACAGAGTTTATCTCTTCTAAAAGTTTAGAGTTCTCTTTCTTCGAATCAAAAGTCACTTTGTTACTTGAAAGGTCTGCTTTAACATTCTCTATCCCTTTTAGCTTTTCTAATTTTGTTTCTATTAAGGACTCACATGCTTTACAGTGCATACCTTCTACATATAACTGCTTGTTCTCCATCTTATTATATTTTTGCTAATTTTAATCTTAAAGAGTTACTTACAACTGAAACGCTACTAAAAGCCATTGCTAAACCTGCAAATACTGGCTCTAAGAGTACACCCAAAAATGGGTAGAGAAGACCTGCTGCTAGAGGAATACCAAGTATATTGTAAAAGAATGCCCAAAAGAGATTCTGTTTTATTGTTTTCATTGTTTCTCTTGATAGCTTTAGAGCTTTTGGTAATTTACTAATATCACCTCCAAGTAGTGTTATATCAGAGGATTCAATAGCTATATCTGTACCGGTAGCCATAGCTACTCCTACATCTGATTGAGCAAGGGCTGGTGCATCATTTATTCCATCTCCAATCATAGCTACAAAGTTTCCTTTGTTTTGTAATTTTTTAACAATATTTGCTTTCTCATCAGGTAATACCTCTGCATATACCATATCTATATTAAGTTTCTTAGCAATATTGTTTGCTGTAATTTTATTGTCTCCAGTAATCATAACTGTATTTATCCCAAGAGAATGGAGAGATTCTATTACCTCTTTACTCTCTTTTTTAATCTGGTCTGCAATAGCTACTATTGCAAGAATTTCTTTCTCATTTGAAAGAAGAATAGGGGTCTCTCCTATTTTAGAAAAAGTTTCTAACTCCTTCTCTATGATATCTATTCCCAAATTCTTTATAAACTGAGGACTACCAACATAATATTTTTTACCTTTAATTGTTCCCTCAACTCCTTTCCCATCTATATTCTTAAAGCTTTTTACCTCTAAAAGTTTTGCTTTCATCTGTATCCCTTTCTGTTGAATAGCAAAAGCTAGTGGATGATCAGATTGATTTTCAAGAGAGTAGAGTAAGCTTAGAATTTCTTTCTCGTTTTCATTCTTAAAAAGTATGTTCCTGACTTCCGGTTTTCCCTTTGTTAAGGTTCCTGTTTTATCAAATATTACAGTATCAACTTTGTATAGTTTTTCTAAACTCTCTGCATTCTTAATTAATATCCCATTTCCAGCTCCCTTACCTACTCCAACAATGATTGCAGTGGGAGTAGCTAATCCTAATGCACAGGGACAGGCTATTACTAATACTGCAACAAAGGAAGATATCCCATATGTTATTGCTTCATTTAAGGGTATACTTGTTTGACCAATAGCAACCCAAAGTATTAAAGAGAGAATTGCAATTACTAATACTGTAGGCACAAATATTCTAGATATTCTATCTACGGTCTTTTGAATTGGAGCTTTACTATTTTGAGCATCTTCAACCATCTTTATTATGGTAGAGAGCATTGTATCTGAACCAATCTTTGTTGCTTTAAACTTAAAATATCCCTGCTTATTAACAGATCCACTAAAGACTTCTTCATTTACAGTTTTCTCTACAGGAAGTGGCTCTCCTGTTAAAAGAGAGAGGTCTAAAATTCCCATCCCCTCGATTATTATTCCATCTACAGGAATCTTATTCCCAGCTTTAATAATGAGAATATCTCCTAATACAATATCTTCAACAGAGATTCTTTTCTCAACTCCATCTCTTTCTACTAGTGCTGTTTTTGCTTGTAGGTTTAGAAGTTTTTGAATGGCTTCTCCTGTTTTGAGCTTTGAACGAGCTTCAAGATATTTACCAAGTAATACAAAAGCAATAACTATGATTACAGTATCGTAATATGTTGATTTAATTAACCCCATGTCTATACTAAAAGAGGTAGTAAAGAGAACGACAGTACTGTAAATATATGCAGAGATTGTTCCTAATCCTATTAAGGAGTCCATATCGGCACCTTTTCCTTTAAGAAATCTAAGTAAGCCTTGTACAAAACTTCTACCTAAGTAAAATATTGTAAAAGTGGATATTAGGAAGAGGAATGGATTTAGTATCATCATATCTATATCAAGAGGAGGTAAGAAAGTAAAATTTTTAGATACAATTTCCCATATCATTAGAAAGAAAAGTAAGAGGGCTATAGGGAGTAATATGTAAAGATTTCTCTTTTGAATATTGAGTATGTGTAACTTGTCATTATCATTCTCCAAATCAAATTCATACCCTATCTCTCTCATCTGTTTGTTTAATTCTTCTAAAGAAATAGCGGAAGTATCATGTGAGAAAGTAGCTTTTTCTGTTGCATAGTTTACTTTCAAATTTCTAATACCCTTGTTTTTAGTAAGAGTATTTTCGATATTAAAAGCACAGCTAGCACAGTGCATACCTTTTATAGGGATATCTCTTTCTTCCATATCATTTATTCAAAATTAATAGTGAATGTATACATTCCCATACTGCATGAACCGAATACTTCTTCTCCATTTTTGGGTGTACCTAAATCAAAATCAGTTTCTCCTTCGGCTGGTAATACCTCATTTATATTCATGCTTGGGATTCTAAAAGATCTCTCACATCCATATGAATTCTCAGAACTCATTCGTAAGATTGTTTGAATATTTGCATCAGCTGTAACAGTTCTTGGTGAATATCCTCCAGTAGTAGAGGTTATATATATTACCTGAATACCATCTTCCATTCTTACTACATTCTCGTCTTTTTGAGCTTTTACTTCTTTCTCTTGTGATATATTCGGTGAGGATATTGCTAACCATATTATTACTCCTACCAAAAGGAGAGATGCTACTGTTAATATAGATTTCATAGAAATATGAGTCAAATTATTTCCCCCACCTAGGGTGTAGGTACATATTATTAATTCTTTCTCCATATGTCAACATCTTAACATTTGAGAAAAAATCCCTTAAAATATCAAGGTATATATAACTTAAAAATATTTAAATATGGGAAAGAAACTTTTTAGATCTGAAACCGATAAAATGATAGGGGGAGTATGTGGAGGATTAGCAGAGTACTTTAATATAGATTCAACAATAGTAAGATTAATATTTGTACTAATCGTTGTATATGGTGGTACTGGATTGGTACTGTATATAATACTTTGGATAGTAATGCCTACTCAATCTACAATGGATCTTTCTTCTGAAGAGGTAATGGCAAGTAATGCAAAAGAGATTAAACAGAAGGCTAAAAAGGTTGTAAATGAGGTTAAATCTGATAGTAAGAAATAATATATATAATTTGTTTTAATATCTAAAATGGAAAATAAGAGAAATTACTCTTGGGCAGTATTTCTTGTTCTTGTAGGTATTCTCTTTCTACTAAATACAACAGGTTTGGTTGGATGGGGTATATGGGAATATATAGTTAGATTCTGGCCTGTAATGATAATACTCCTTGGTATAAAGATAATACTTGGGAATTCAGTTATAGCTAAGACATTGGAGATAATAATTACTATAATTTTAACAGTAGGAGTATTTGGTTTAGCATATATTCAATACACTGCAAATGGTATTAGCTTTTTACCAAAGAATGTAAATGATTGGGTATTAAAGGGAGGTAGTGGTATGTTTAATATAAGTAAGGATAATGTACAAAATGAGATGTCTGTAACCTTTGATGAGTATACAGATATAGAGGAGAGGGATATTAAGATATATGTAGGAGCAGGTAAAATGAGTATAGAGGAAGATAGCGAAATAGAGGATTACTTTTTTGTTTCTCAAGACTATCCAAGAATATATAAAGATTCAGAGTTAACTAAGAGTGAAAAGGAGGGGGTTTTAAGCTTAGATTTTAAATCTGCATCTCCTAGTAATATTAACCTTTTCCCAAGTGAATCTATATATGATATTACTCTTGGACAGCTAGAAATTCCCACTACATTTGATATAGAGATTGGAGCTGGAAGCGGTATGTTAGATCTTCAAACCTTACCAGTGAATGATTTCTATGCAAAGATAGGAGCTGGAGAATTAGATGCTACCTTTAGTAAATACAGTATCCCATCTGGAGAGATGTTTTTTAATGTAGGTGCTGGTAAAATGGAGCTTACAATTCCTAGTAGTATAGGGTATATTTTCGAGTATGATTTAGGTGTAGGTAAGATTAATATAGATGGTAAAGATATCTCTGACTTCTCTACTGGTACTGGTAAATACACATCACCTAACTATGATGAAGCTCAGATAAAGATTACTATGAATGTAAATGTTGGAGTAGGTTCCTTTATCTTAAAGAGTAATTAATAAATTAAATAAAAGATATTATGAAGATAAATAATAAGTTTCTGTTTGGGGTAATTGTAATATTTGTTGGAATATTACTTTTACTAGAGCAAGCATCCATATTCCCTTCCTTTAGTAGAATGATATGGAGTGGTATATGGAAATTCTGGCCATTAATATTAATATTTTTAGGTGCAAAATTTCTTAGTGAAAGGAATAATGTCCCAGGTATAATACTTTTACTTTTAGGTGTAGCATTTCTTTCTTCTAATCTCTTTAGTTGGAACTTCTTTGCAGTCCTATGGCCAATCATATTAATAGCGATAGGTATGTCTATACTTTTGGGAACTGGAGAAACAAAAAAGAAACCAGAGGCAAGTACCTCTTCCAAAGAGTTTCTTTCTGATACTGTAGTATTTTGGGGATTAGATAGGAAAATTAAATCTCAAGATTTTAAAGGTGGTGAATTTAATGTAGCTTTTGGTGGATTACAATTAGATCTAAGAGATGCAAAGATTGCAAAAGGTGGAGCTAAGGTACATATTAATTGTGCATTTGGTGGAGTAGAGGTATTTGTTCCTAAGGATTGTAGAGTTAAGACAAAGGGCTCTGGAGTATTTGGTGCATGGGAGCCTAAGGTAGAGGATAGGAAGGTAGATAGCCCTGTATTAGAAATTACAGGTGGAGTTATGTTTGGAGGTGTAGAGATTAAGTAATTACTCTCTCATATGTAAGATTACAAGCTTTGGAGATTTTTAAAGTTCCAAAGGGTCCAGTAAAGAGGATGGTATCATCCTCTTTTTCATATAGAGTAGTTACATCCTCGATATTAAGCTTGTCTGTATATCCGAAATTAGTAATAAATCTCAATACCCACGATTCAATATTTAATATCTCTTTCTCCTCTTCTTGAATATGTAAAATGGTTCCATACATTGGTTCCTCTTCTTTAGGAAGTACAATCTCATATCTTTCATCATTTGAATCGAAGGAGAAAAATGCTTCACATTCCTTTATATATTCTTTTTCTGACATACCCTAATTATACAGTATATGGGATATTTTTAGTTAATCTACCTCCCAATCTATTTCATCTATATCTTTGCTCTTTAAATATGTATTACATTTACTAAAGGGTTTACTTCCTAAAAAACCTTTTCT
>JAVEVH010000041.1:0-6541 GCA_034005145.1 Candidatus Dojkabacteria bacterium
ACAAATACTCTGTCTTTACTAATATGTTTACCGATATTCATAGCATATATATTAGATGTTGGATATAATAAGAATACGATAATTTAAAAAATTTTGCCATTATGGAAATCATCATTGCTTTAGTTGGAGGATTAGTACTAGGTGTAGGTATTTTTTATTTTTTCTTTAAGGGTACTGGTAAGCAGAAAGAGGAGATATCTGAAACAATATCACAGAAATTAAATGAGATAATGCCAAGTATATTAGATCAGGCTAATGAGAGTTTAGTTCGTATGGCTGATGCTAAGTTAGGTGCTGAGTCTAGTAAGAGTAGAATAGATTTAGAAAACAAAAGATCTGAAATAGAGAGGTTAGTAAAGGTAATACAGGAAGATTTGAAAGAGAGTAAGAAGGAGTTAGAGGTTTCTGAAAAGGAAAGGATTAATTCTTTCTCTTCATTAAAAAATTCATTAGATGAGTATAAAAAGATTACAGAACAGCTTTCTGTTAGTACTGAGAATTTAAAAAAGGTTTTGTCTAATAACCAATTAAGAGGACAGTTTGGAGAGCAGGTTGCAGATGACTTACTTAAGATGGCTGGTTTTGTAGTAGGAGAGACATATACAAGACAAGAGAGTGATGGGGGTAGTAGGCCTGATTTTACAATATATCTACCAGATAGGACTAAGATAAATGTAGATGCTAAATTTCCTTACTCTGCACTTCAGAAAATGACTGAAACAGATGATTTAGATACCAAAAATAGGCATATGAGACAGTTTGAGAGTGATATTAAAGAAAAGATTAAGCAGGTAACAACTAGAGAGTATATTAATCCTGAGGAAAAGACCGTAGACTTCGTTATCCTCTTTATCCCAAATGAAATGATTTTCTCCTTTATCTATGACAAGATGCCAAGTATATGGCAAGATGCTATGCAAAAGAAAGTAGTATTTGCTGGACCATTTAGTTTTACCGCTATGTTAAGAATGGTAAAACAGGCATATGAAAATTTTAGAATACAGGAGAATATATATAAGATTGTAGGGCATGTACAATCGGTAGAGAAGGAATTTGATAAGTTTAGTGAGGAGTTTGATAAGGTAGGAACTAGGATAGAACAATTACAGAAACAGTATAGTGATGTAAGTACTACTAGAGTAAATCAGATGAGAAGGAAAATGGATTTAGTTAAGTTAGAGGGAGATGGTAAGGTAGATTCAATACCTGAGATAGTTAAAATACCACCTAGTAAGGATCAGGGTACTCTTCTTTAGGATAGATAAAATAAAAGAGGGAGTTACCTCCCTCTTTTCCATTTCCTAACCTAAGTTACTTTGTCTCTGGTACTGGTTGTACTGGTGTAGGAGTTGCTGTAACTTCCTTTGGTTTCCATGCTAGTAAGTAAAATAGTACATACATAGCCATAGGAACAAATATTAATGCTGCTAATACCTTGTCATATCCTCTCTTCTCAGTAATCTTCATCAATGCTAAGAAAGTAAATATCAATACTATTAATTGACCTATTCCGGGAATTAAGAAGAGTAAGAGTAACCATGGATTCTGACCTCCTAATTCAAACATCATAACTGATTGAAGTATAGGGACCCATGCAAACCATGAATTCTCATAGTTCATCTCTTTACCAATTTTCTGGAATGCTAATGCAGTAAATATATATCCTGCTAATCCAAATACTGCAATAAAGATACTGTATGCTGCCATTACTGCAAATAGACCTGCAGCTACTCCCTCTTCAACTGTATCTGAAGGTAGAGATTCAAACATCTCGTTAAACTGCTCTGTATCAAACTCGTAGTTATAGTCATAATCGGTATCCTCATAGAGTATTGGCTCTTCTTCTGCTACATCTTGTTGAATAGTTACTTCATACTCCTCCTCTGGTGTTCCAGATTGATACATAAGGGTTTCATCTTCTTCAAGAGGAATTTCTTCTTCCTGAGCATAACTCATCCCTATTGGTAAGAGTAATATTGTGAGAAGTAGAGTAAAGAATGCTCTTTTTAAATCTCTCATTTTTTAAATAAATATATATAAATTAGATATCTATAATGTAACATTTAAAATATAGTAGTTCAATATATAACGCTATAGAATTTCTAATGTATAAAATTTAATTCAATTATGATACTCTAGTATTAATGAAAAGAAATGAATATGTAGAAATAATAGAAGGGACAATTCCAGTATTACTTTCAGCACCACATGTATATCCTCATAGGAGACCATCTCTGACTCTTTCATATAAGGGAGGAGAGGAGTTTACGGATAGGATTGTAAGAGAGATATGTGGGAATACAGGTGCTTGGGGAATAGTTCAAGCAAAAGAAACTCCTTTTGATCCTAATTACCATAAGATTAAAGATAATCCATATAAACAGGCTGTAGCAGAAATAATTAAGGAAGGTAATATAACAAGATTTTTTGATATACACGGTCTTAATCTTTCTAATGAGTATGATTTGGGTATTTACTACCCTTCTAAATATTTTAAATCCATAAATCTAAGTAAAGATATTACTAAAGCAGTAGATAAGGGTAAGTTAAGGGGTATTAATTCCTGTATATTTCGATTAAATGATGATTTAGAAGAGACATTAGGAGAGTATGTAGCATCAGAGTTAAAAGTGCCCTCTTTACAGCTAGAAGTAGCTAGGTATATAAGGGAGAGTGATAAGCTAAGAAACGCTTTCATAGGGAACCTTTCTGAGTATCTTTTACTTTAATATTCATTAACATATTAGCCATTTTTTGACGAAGGGTAGTGCCTTTGATATGCTTAAGAGGTATATATAAGTTTATATAGTATTTACTATGACACCTGTAAAAAAAGAAGTTAAAAGTACAGTAGATAGTGGTAAGGGTAAGGCAATAGATGTAGCAGTAGCACAAATAGAAAAACAGTTTGGGAAAGGCTCCATTATGAAATTAGGTAGTAAGGAAAGAATAGATATAGAGGTAATACCAACGGGTGCACTCTCATTAGATATGGCACTTGGTATTGGTGGTATTCCAAAAGGAAGAATAATTGAAATATATGGGCCAGAGTCTTCTGGTAAAACTACCCTAGCTATACATATTCTTTCTGAAGCTCAAAAGAAGGGTGACGCAGTTGCATTCATTGATGCAGAGCACGCATTTGATCCTGTATATGCTAAAAACATTGGTCTTAATATTGATGACTTGTATATCTCTCAACCTGATTTTGGTGAACAAGCTTTAGAGATATTAGAAACATTAGTAAGATCTGCTGCTTTTGGTGTAGTAGTTGTAGACTCAGTGGCTGCTCTTACTCCAAGAGCTGAGATAGAGGGAGAGATGGGAGATAGTCATATGGGATTACAGGCAAGATTAATGTCACAAGCTTTAAGAAAACTCACCGCTATTACTGGTAAAACAGGTACCACAATCATTTTCTTAAATCAATTAAGAATGAAAATTGGTGTAATGTTTGGTAATCCAGAAACAACAACAGGTGGTAATGCACTTAAATTCTACGCATCCATTCGTATGGATATTAGACAAAGAGAGAAGATAATGAGAGAGGGTAACTTAGTGGGCCATACTAGAGTAGTGAAGATAGTGAAGAACAAGATGGCACCTCCATTTAAAGAGGCCTCCTTTGATATGATATATCCTGTTGGTATAGATAAAGAGAGTAGTATTTTAGATGCAGCAATACAGCAAGGTATTGTAGATAAGGCAGGTGCATGGTTTAAGTATGGAGATAATCAATTAGCACAGGGTAGAGATTCTACAGTAGGGGTACTGAAAGAAGACAAAAAACTTAAGGATGAGATTGAGAAAGCAGTACGTGCTAAAATGAAGTAGATGAGAGTAAGTAAAATAGAGTATCAAAAAAGAGATCCTAACAGAGTTAATCTTTACATTGATGAGGAGTTTTTCTGTGGTATATCCTTAGATACATTAGCTAGTGAGAATCTGTATGAAGGATTAGAAAGTACTCAAGAGGTCTTAGATAGGATAGTGCAAAGAGATCTAAGGAGTAGATTTCTTACTCGTGTAACAGAGTATCTTTCCCATTCTCCTAAAACAGAGTTTCAGGTATATAGATATTTAAAAAATCTTAAATTCAAAAAAAAGAATGTCTGGTTTAAAGAGGAGATATATTTAGATTGGGATAATCTTTTTGATGAAATAGTGGATAAATTAAAAGAGTATAAATATATAGATGATGAGAGTTTTGCTAGAAGTTTTGTATCTAGTAGGCTGAGAAATAAACCAAGAGGAAAGAGTGTACTAATTTCAGAATTAATATCTAAAGGTGTAAGTAAAGATACTGCTCAAATGGTATGTGATGAGGATATACCAGATGAGTTAGAGGTATTAAGAAATACCTTTGAGAAGAAATATAGAGGGAAGGAATTTGATATTAATGATTCTAAAATGGTTGGTTTTTTACAACGTAAGGGTTTTAATTGGGATTTAATTCAACAGTTTAGTCAAAATGACACTTAAAAGTAGTAGTAATTGGATATTACCTAAAGAAAAGATTTCAGAAAATATTTCTGAATATATTCTTAATAGTAGGGGTATTGATAAGGATGAATTTTTAAATAGTACTCTTAAAGATATACCTTCTTTTGAAAAACTTTTTGATTCTAAAAAGGCAGCTAAAGAGATAGTAAAGAGTGTAAAGGAGGGTAAGAAGATAGTTATACATGGTGATTTTGATGCAGATGGTATATGTAGTGTAAGTATACTTTGGGAATTTCTTTTTAAAGAGGTCTCTGAGAAATTAGATACTAAAGTAGATGTAGTACCATATATCCCTAGTAGAGTAGATCAAGGATATGGATTAACAAAGTCTTCTATAAATGATGTATTACAGTTAGGAGGTCAATTACTAATTTCTGTAGATTGTGGTGTAAGAGATAGGGAGTTAATTAAGAAGTTTAAGAAAGAGAAGGGTTTGGGTTTTGTAATAACTGATCATCATCAACCACCTGAGGATTTGGGAGTAGATTTAGAGTATCCACTTGTACATCCTATGTACCCTGAGCATGAATATCCTAATACAAATATATGTGGTGCATTTGTTACATTCCTTTTGATACAGGCAATTAAATCTCAACTTAAAATGGAGACTGAAATTACTCAAGATACCAAAGGATTAGATTTAGTAGCTATGGCTACTGTTACAGACTTAATGCCACTGCAGGGGATTAATAGGGTAGTTGTAAAGTACGGTATAGAGCAGATTAAGAAAGGTAGTAGAGTAGGTTTAAATGAGTTAATTAAAGTAGCAGGTATAGAGCAGAAAGATATAGATAGCTATCACTTAGGATATATTCTAGGACCTAGAATTAATGCAGCAGGAAGAATAGGGTCTCCTTTGGATGCTGTTAAACTTCTGGTAAGTGAGAAAGAAGAGGTATGTAAGAGTATCTCTGAGATATTAAATGAAACTAATTATCAAAGACAGTTTATGACTCAAAATGGATTAGATGAAGCTATGGAGATAATTAGGGAGAGTAATGAGAAGTTACTCTTTGTAGTAGGTGATGATTGGCATGAGGGTGTAGTAGGTTTAATAGCAGGTAAACTTAATGAAAAGTATCATAGACCTGTATTAGTAGGAACAAGAGGAGAGGAGGGTATTAGAGGCTCTGCAAGAAGTATATCTGGTTTTAATGTCACTAACGCTTTGTCTAAGTGTGATAAATATTTAGATAGATATGGAGGTCATGACTTAGCTGCAGGTTTTACAGTTAAAAAAGGTAAAGAAAAAGAATTTAGTGAATGTATACATAAAATATCTGAAGAGTTAATTACTGATGAAATGTTAGTAAGAAACTTAAATATAGATTTACTACTTAGTAGTGAAAGCATATCTAAACCCTTAGTAGATGAGTTAGATATATTAAAACCATTTGGATATGGGAATAGTAAACCATTAATAGGAATGACGCAGTTAATAGTATTTAAAAAACAGATAATGGGTAAGTTAGGTAATCATATGAAATTGATATGTAAAGGAGATGGTATAGATCTAATTACATTAGTAATGTTTAATTGTGAGGAAGATACCCAAGAAATTCAATTAGATGACAAAATAGATGTAATAGGGGGAGTAGGTATTAACTCCTGGAATGGTAATGAAGAGATTCAATTTTTAGTAAAAGAGTGGAGATATTCTACTTAGTCTTTCTCTTCTCTACATTTATTAATTTCCCCAACCTATTTGGTGTATTAGGTAGATATGTAGCTTCTAAGATGCTACCAAGTCCTAGCATTTTCATTAGTAATCTCTCTGTACCCATACCAAATCCACCATGTGGAGGGCAGCCATATTCAAAATATTCAAAGTACTCTTTCATAGATTCTTCTGTTAAGCCTCTTTCTTTCACACTCTCTTTTAGATGCTCCAACCTATGCTCTCTTTGTGCGCCTGTAGTAATCTCTAATCCTTTCCCGAATAGGTCAAATCCTAACGCTATCTCTGGGTTACTCTCATCTCTCATATGGTAGAATGCTCTTCTTTTATGAGGATATTCATATACAAAGAGGAATTCAC
>JAVEVH010000042.1:0-6495 GCA_034005145.1 Candidatus Dojkabacteria bacterium
GCCCACCATTTTCTTCTGTATTTTCTTGTATACTAAGATATGAATCATCAAATGAAATTAAATGCTTGGGCATTTAAACAAATCGCCAATAGGACTAAGAAATATGAGATTAGGTTATATGATGAAAAGAGAAGAGATATAGAAGTAGGAGATAAAATAGTTTTTTCAGAGCTTCCCTTATTAGAGAATAAGATAGAAGTAAATGTATTAGATCTCATAATTGCTAATAATTTTGAGGAATTATTCACTGAGTTTGATCCTGTCCTAGCTGGTTGGAAAAAAGGCGAGTCTCCTAGGAAGTGTGCTAATGATATGTCTAAATATTACCCGAGAGAAGACCAAGAAAAATATGGTGTAGTGGCTATAAAGATAAAGTTAGATAAATAGTTTTTTTAAGTTCCAAGCTCTCCAACACATTCCACCATTTTTTATACCAAAACAAATAAGCTATAATTTAGCAATAAGTTGTTCTTGAATATTATGGAAATTAGGGAATCTCAAGCTAAAGATTGGAAAGTAATTCAACTTTTAAATAATGAGGTTTTTATTCACGATGAGGAATTTGATAAGGATATAGATTTAAATTGGCCATTTTCTGATGCTGGAACCGAATACTACAAGGAACTTGCAGGAGGAACTTATGGAAAGTGTTATGTTGCTGAAGAAGATGGTAAAGCCGTAGGTTATATAGCACTAGGCTTTAAGGATTGGGGATATAGAACTGGTAAGCATGTAGAGTTAGAAAATATGGGTGTATTGCCAGAATATAGATCAAAGGGTATTGGAAGGTTATTAGTTGATAAAGCTAAAGAATGGGCGAGATCTGTCAACGCTACAAAATTGTATGTATCTGCATACTGGGGGAATACTGGCGCAAGAAACTTCTATGAGAGAGAAGGCTTTGAACCTATTGATCAAGGACTTGAGATAGGGTTATAGAAAGAGTATTAAAAGAATGTGATTTTTAAGTTTCAAGCTATCCAACACATTCCACCATTATTATTTTCCTGTATACTTTCCTATGGATATATCAAAACTAAATCTTAATCCTATTTCTGAAGATGAAGTAGTAAGTATATTTTTAAGAGGTGAGCTTAAATCAAAAAGATTTTCTCAAGAAATTGTGAATGCAATAAAGAAGTTAAATGGAGATGAGAATCTGATTATTAATCCAGATCTAACCAAATCAGAAGAGAATATACTCAGAAAAGAAATTCTGGAGGAAACAAGAAAATATATCTCAAGAGAAGGTTTGTTTGAAGATTTCCCAAATGATATCAAATGGTACAGAGTAGAGTTTTCATCAGACTTTTTAATTAATCAGGTAAAATATATAGACTATGATTACTGGATAGAGCTATCTAATGGATCTAGATTACCCAAAGATGCAGTAGAAAAGATTAAGAACAATAAAAGAGTTTTCAATCTCCCTTATGATAATTTTTTAGAAGCATCTGAAGAATTTAAGAAAAATAAATCTTTTGATGAAATCATTATTGTTTCAGACGGGACAAGCTATGTTGTTCTAGAAGGACATTTAAGATTGACTGTATATGCATTAAACAAAGAAATACTTCCTAAAAAAGTTCCTGTAATTATTGGAATCTCAGAACAGATGAGAGAGTGGGGGAATTTCTAAAGTAATAGAGCCAGAGTAATCCTATTTTTAAGTTCCATGCCTGAAAGTGTAGCCCACCATTATTATGTCCATCTTGGATATTTAACTATATCAGAACGGATATCCTTCAGGTATAACTCTGGCTTAACTTTTATACCAAAGATCTCTTCCAAAAACATCTTTGCAATATAAATATTTCCTAAACTATTTGGATGAATAGTATCCTTCTTTACTTCAGAAGTATTATCAATATTTAAATCTAGATCTAAAGTATAAAATTGCTCTATTGGATAATCCTTATATATCTCATATCCATTAAAAACATTTATATTACTAGGGATATCTAGACTTAAAATTGCCTCTATATATTGCTCATACCTCTCATTTGATACCTGGTCATTAGAATATAAATCCGGGGTATAAATGACATCCTTATTTGAAAGTAATTCAAAAATGCTATTGATATTCCCAATCTGTTCTTCAACAGTAATACCTAGCTCTATATCATTTGAAGTACCCATGATGATATATAAATTTGGTTCTATTTCTTTTTGAGCAATAGAAACTTGCTGTAAGAAATCTCTACTTGAAGCACCATCTAAAGCATAATTATAGAATTTTAAATTCCATTCTGGAACCCACCAATCATCCTCTTTAAATTCCTCAAAAGAGAACTTTAATATATATTCAAAAACATCTCTCCAATTAGGGTGAACCCATTCTGCAGAGGTAAGAGAGTCACCTATAAATACAATCTTATACTCTTTCCCAGATTTAAGAGTATTTAATATTTTTTTATATAAAGGTTTTCTACCCATTTCATCTATGCTAAAGTTACAATTAATTCTAGCTTAATTTAAGAAATAAGGGTATAGAACCTCTAAGTTCCATGCCTGAAAGTGTATCCCACCATTTTTATACTCTTGTTCTATGTACCTTCTCTCTATGAGCATGTTGCTTTATATTTCTTAGGTAGTAACCCTCAACTCTGCTAATATATTTATCCCCATTAAGTTTGAACTTCTGGAATACATCAAGATAATAACCAGAAGGAATATCTGTTGGTTTAGAATAATTATTCTCTTCTAAATATTGTTTAACATATTTCAATTGTTTGTAGGTAAAAAGCTCTTTAAAAGTATCTAATACGGACCTATTCATTTGGTTAAATACATATGTAACAAAATCCCTATATAATAGATAATCCTGCTTATTAAAACTTCTAGCTTTTAATTTAAGCAAAATAATATCTACATTTGGTACAGGCTTAAAATCTCCTGGGTTGAATTCTTCTATAATATTAATATCATACCTAAAGGATAATATTGAGGATATTTGAGTATTCTTTGGCTTACCTAAATATCTTTTTGCTGATTCTTTCTGTAAAAAAATAAAGGCTTCTACAAATTTAGAATCTAAATCCGTAATTTTATTAATGATATCGGAGGTAAGGGAGAAGGGTATATTAGAAAATATCTTAAATTCTTTTTGTGGCAATTGTATATCCAGAAAATCTTCATTTTTAAGTATTACATTTGGTGTATTGTTAAATCTCTTTTTTAACACTTCAAAGTACTTGGGATCTAATTCGTAAGCTATAACTTGTTTTGCATATTTAGAAAGCTCTTCTGTTATTACGCCTGTACCTGCTCCAATATCTAGGACAATATCATTAGAGTTAATTCTGGAGAGTTTAACAAGTTTTTGTAAATGTGTTTTATTTGTATATAAGTTTTGGGAATATTTAATATCTACCATAAAAAATTATATCACTAAGATTAGTGATATGTAGTGTTTAAGTTCCATGCCTGAAAGTGTATCCCACCAAGTCCCATAGTCTTCATTTTCTCAAATGTTTGCTGTAGAATAGAGCGTTGTGTAGCTCTTTTCAAAAATCCACAAAGGAGAAAATACCCATGAACAACCTGCAATGGCAAGAGATGCATCCAAACCTGTTTCTAGTTCAGCAAGACGGAATAGGTGTCGTATATTCCCCATTACTTGGTAAGTTCTTTTATGCCAATAGTGATGGGATGGCGATTATTGCGGGGTACTTACAGTTAGGAAAGCCGGAGAATCATCCTTTTCATGAACATCTGAAAAGTAATGGCTTCTTCCAAACTGTAGAACTCCCAAGAACCGCTAATGATGGCCGGTTTAACAGCCGTGAGCTAACAGTATCTGTGACCTCTGCCTGCAATCTTCGCTGTGTATATTGCTATGCAAACGCTGGTGTGAACTTTCTAGACCTACCATGGTCTGTGATAGAGAGATCCATTAAGCAGATGTATGCATATGTGGAGATCAGGGGTGACAAAGAAGTGGAACTGAGCTTTCACGGAACCGGAGAGACAACAGTCAAATGGAGAGTAATGGTAAAAGCCGTAAACTACGCTTTGAGTCTATTACCCAAAGAGTGGAAGATCAAATTTACACTCGTTACAAATGGGACCTTAATAGATGATGAAAAGGCTAAGTTCTTGGCTAAGCATAACTACTCGGTTGTCCTCTCCATGGATGGAACTGAATCCGTTCAAAATAAGCTCCGTCCAAAAGCCGATGGGTCTGGATCTTATCAAGCCGCAATAAAGGGAGCTCAAGAGCTGGTTAAACACGGAGTCTTCTTTGCCATGAGATCCACGATAACTGGGCTTAATCAGGACTCCATGCTTGATTTCCTTGAAATCTGTGCATCAATCGGCTGTCAAGAAATCAGTGTGGCACCATTCTCTCTTACAGGCCGAGGGGAGGAAGGGGTACCTGATATTGATGCAGAGGAGTTCATCGCACACTACATTGTCGCAAAGAAGAGGGCAAAAGAATTAGGAGTAATTTTCCTAATGCCATCTGACTACTTGGATAATGTAAGTGCAAGATACTGCAATGCAGATGGAGAATCCTTCGCAGTAATGCCGCAAGGGATTATCTCTACCTGCACAAGGGTAACCAAAACTGAGGATGCCCTCAGTAGTACATTCGTAATAGGAGAGGTTACTCCAGACGAGGTTATCATTAACCAACAAATGGTTGATGATTTAAAAAGCCTCAATCTGTACAACTTTCCTGAGTGTGCTGGATGCTTTGCTAAGTTCACATGCGCTGGGGGATGCCACCATACTCGCCTAATAAGCGGAGGTAAGCAACCTCAGAACTACTGTGAAATTATGCAAGGTGTCCTTTGGGAGACCCTTAAAGAAGCGGCCTTGAATGGATAATATTGCCAGGACGGACTGATTACCTTATAATAGCGTACTTTCTACCGAAAGGGGGTGAGGCAAATGTCCGCATTTGGTAAAACTGTGACCGTAAAGGTCCAGAACCACAACCGTGGTTGCAAGGGCGATAAACAGTGTAGTTGCCGTGGCAGCAAATAACTACAAACGCCTTTTGTGATCACAAAAGCTGGAGATGGTTGCAATTAGCAACAAGCAAAACCAACCATCTCCAGTCTGAACTTTCCTTAAAGAAGATTCTCTTCAAAATACCTAAACTGTGTGTCTTTACCAATTAAAAGTTCTTTCGGAATCTGAGAAACCATATGATTTGGTTTGAAAGATTCTCCAAGTTTGTAACCTTTGAATGTAAAAGTCCTTGTAGATGTGAAAATTGTTATATCGGAGTTTGGTAATTCAAAGCTTCTAACCTGGCCATAGTGTGTAGGATTACCGTGTGGTATATCTCCCACACTAATTACATCTTTCACTTTTGATAGCTGAATCAAATTGTAAACTGCAGATGAGTAGGTATCAGCACCTACTAAAACAAAAACTCTAATTCTGTTTTGTTCCCTCTTTATATAACTCAATAGAGGATTAAGAACATCTGAATCTCCCCCTTTATTATTTCGCAAATCAATAATTAAGTTTGACATATTGTAAGATTCAATATCCTTTACAGCCTGCTTCATCGTATAGTCCCCTCTCTCCTCGCAATCATTATATTGAAGATATACTGCACCTAACTCTGGCATACTTTTAACCCAATAGGTTTCTTTTTCATCTAAAGTCATGTCCAATTCTTTAATCGTACTGCTGATATCAACAAGATCGGTATTATAATCAAGAGCAGTAACTTCTACAACAGATGTCTTCCCCTCTTTTTGAAATACAAACTCCGAAGAATTACCATTGGCAATTCCGAAATAGTTTAGAACCTTTGGTTCTACTAGTTTGGTAGGAAGATAATATCTCAAGGATACTTCATTTTCAATCGGAATTATCACACCCAAAAGATTCTCAATTTCACGCATGGATTTATCGTTTATACCTAGCAATTTAGATCCTAGGTGCTTTTTATATTCTTTGGACGCACTAATAACATAATAAGCGTCAGTAATGTATTTAAACTTAAAAGGATAGTTTAAAGTACCAAGGACATCATCTGAAGCCCCAATCTCTGTATGCCCATCGTTCAATCTTGCTAGTAGCATCATCAATCTAATACCAAATTCCTCAATCCTAATTTTTCCTGGAGTGAATTTTATTTCATCTAGATGAGATAAAACCTCTCCCTTAGTAATATACTTAAAAGGGTTGGGATGCATCTCAACTAACTTTTTATGGAAATAATCTAGATCTGCAGCTAATTGCTTTTGTGTAAGTGTTTTCATAATGCACATTATATACTATTCCCTTTGAGAATGTCATAATTCATATCACGACAATAAGTGCTATTCTGTTTTTAAGTTCCATGTCTGAAAGTGTAGCCCACCATTACCCCCTCAGATATCTTGATTTAATGACACATTTCGTATACAATAAAGTGTTGAAGTAGCTATGCTACGTTCTTTCAAAACTGGGTCCAAAGAAAGGAGATTACCATGGGTCCCAAAGATCGCAAAACCGTTGAACGAGAAGATAAAGATGGCTGGAAGCACA
>JAVEVH010000005.1:0-31007 GCA_034005145.1 Candidatus Dojkabacteria bacterium
AGTAGAGAGTACCATCTGCAGAGAGTGCAGTTCCATTGTAAGAGATATTTGAAGATCTTGTATTATTAGTAATAGCAGTAATAGATGTTTTAGAAGGAGCCCACATAGATATTCCATCAAATGTTGAATTAGTATTTACTTGAATTTGATAATATATTCCGGTATCTCCAGTATTTGGATCAGAGAAAATTGCACTAAACTCTGGTGTTAAATCACTAACATTGGTAGGGTTAGTTAATGTCTCTGCTAACAAGGAAGTAGGTGCATTCGGCGGAGTATCCATTGTAAATTGAGCAGTTGAAGACCAACTACTGACTGCATCATTTTGATTCCAGAATCTAATCCTCCAATAGTAGGTAGTTCCATTGTAAGATAGTGTTGTACCATTGTATGAAATATCTGAACTTCTTGCTCCATTGGTTATTGGAGTAATAGATTGTTGTCCACTGTCCCACATTACAGTACCAGTGAATGTATTATTTGTATTTACCTCTATTTCATAATAAACTCCTGTGTCTCCTGCACCATCATTAAAGATAGCACTAAACTCTGGTGTTAAATCTCCAACTCTAGGAGGGTTGCTAAGAGCCTCTGTTAATAGAGAGGTAGGAGCACTTGGTGCCATATCCATTGTAAATTGAGCTGTTGAAGACCAAGGACTTTCTACATCACCATTATCCCAGAATTTAATTCTCCAATAGTAGGTGGTACCGTTGTTAGACAGAGTAGTACCATCGTATGAAATATCTGAACTTCTTGCTCCATTGGTTATTGGAGAGATAGGGGTTTTATTACTATCCCACATAACGGTACCAGTAAAAGTATTATTTGTATTTACCTGTATTTGATAATATATACCTGTATCTCCAGTATCTGGATCTGAGAAAACTGCACTAAATTCGGGTGTTAAATCTCCTACAGCTGTAGGATTTGTAGATCCTTCAGTTTGTAATGAAGAAGGAGCACTTGGAGTTAGATTATAAGCCTCTTCGGATTGTAATGTAACAGATTGAGAAACCTTTCTTTGAATATATATTACTGTATAATATGAAGGTAAGTTAGAAACACTGTTTGTACTGGGTGAAGCTGAATGATAGTGAGAGCCGCCAGCAAAATTTGCACCTGTTCCATATATACTTAATGTTGCAGAGGGAGTCCCAGTTGTAAGTGTTGAAGTGTGTGAATGTGTACTATTTCCACTAAATGTTCCAGGAGTAGAGGAGCTAAGTACAAACTTATCGTTTAGATCTGTGTATTGATTCCATCCTAATGGAGGTACTGCTGAAGAGGGTATTATATTATTCTCATTTACATATATTGCACTATTTGCTTTTGCTAATATAGTTGTCATATATGGAGGCATATGATTAGCACTATTTACAACTGCACTAGATATCGTATGTGTATGAGTCCCTGTTGCTCCAGTTCCACTTAATGCTGGAGGATTAGTATATCTTATTATTACAATTCCAGAACCACCAGTTCCTCCTGAGGCAATACTACCACCACCACCACCTCCTCCTCCGGTATTTGCGGTTCCATTACTACCAGCTACAGAACGGACATTAGAACCATTTCCTCCTCCTCCTGCACCACCAGTACCAGCAGGATTATTTACTGAACCACCACCACCACCACCGGCGTAGTAAAGTGATGTCCCTGTGATTGAATATGCAGACCCAGATCCTCCATTTCCAGGGACGGTTTGGCTAGTAGATGTAGTTCCTGCAGCACCTTTTCCACCACCACCACCAGCAGTTATATTGCTACCTATAGAATTTCCTCCCGAATTACCCTGACTTCCACTTCCTCCATATGTCGTTGTAGAGGTACCATAGTGTCCTCCAGCTCCACCTCCAGATCCTCCATTTTGACCATTAGTATTGATTGGTCCACCACCACCTCCTCCATAAGCAGTTAGGCCAATAAATACTGAATTTCCACCATTATTATTTGCTGATCCACCGCCCCCAACTGTTACATTTTTACTTCCAGAGGTAATAGAATAAGAAGTATTATATACAACACCACCCGCACCACCTCCTCCTCCGGAATCCCATCCACCACCACCACCTCCTCCTACAACTAAAGCCTCAACAGTTCCTCCTACATTTGCAACAAAAGTACCACTACTTGTAAACTTATGTATCTTATATCCACTTGCATACGTAATTGTTCCCCCCGTAGCATTGAGAGGTTCTGTAATGGTATTAGCAGAAGCACTAGGTCCAGCTGTTGTGGTTCCAGTATTAGCAGTATGTGAATGTGTAGTTGCTCCTTGTACTGAACTTCCATACGAACTATTTACTCTTGGCATAGAGTTATCTAATGCTGTAAATCTTGTATATCCTGATGGAGTTGTATCATCAAAAAGTGAAATTAAACCACTACTAATAAGGAATTCATTGTCATAACAAAGAATCATGTCTCTGTATTGTGGTAAGGTAGAATCCGAATTTACTGTAGCAGCAAGATTTGAGTGGGTATGAGTTGTATTTGTACCAGTAGTACCACTAGAAGTAGAACCTGCAATATTGGTAGTTGATATAGAAGTTGAGGTTGCTGATAAAGTATTATGAGAGTGAGAAGATGAGTCATATGTTGATCCAAATGTAGTAGAGGACCCGTACAGGAATCTATTATTCATTCCTGATGGAGCAGCTGTCCATCCAGAGGGACATGTTGTATCTGCATACATATATATGTTGCCACTCCAGGTAAGAAAACCATTTGTAGCACCAGAATTCCCATAATATACATAGATTGTCTTTCCTCCATTAGGCAAAGAAGGAATTCTTGTCCATACTTTTGTAGAAGTAGTATTACAATCATCTTCTATCCAATAGTCAAGCGAAGAAGAATCATCACTATCTATAAACTTTAAGTCTCCACAATCTGCTTGTAATTTACTCTGAGATATTAAAGTTTGAGTATCTAATATAACTAACACATCCTCATTTGTAAGCGTACTACCAGAGGTATTAGCTACTAAAAGAGGTCTTCTATACATCCAACTAGGATTGTACCAAGCACTACTTTCTTTAGCTAAGAGGAAGTACAGGGAAATAGATATCCCTATTAGTATGAGTATAAAAGTTACCAAAAAGAGTATTCTTTTTTTATGATTAAGATTTTTTTTCATTTATCTTTTCTGCTGTATTAGTTTTACAATATTAACCCTAGATTTTCAATTAAAGGTGATTTTAATTTAATCTTAATCCATTCATTCTTAAACCATTAAATAGTTGATGATTAAGATTTGTTACAAAGGATGCAGTAGCTGACCAATCTCCCTGTAAATCATCTGTATCCCAGAATCTAATTCTCCAGTAGTATGTAGAGGAATCATCTGCTAAGGCTGTACCTGCATATGTATAGTTTGGTGATCTTGCACCACTACTTACAGATGTAGAAAGTTTACCTGTATCCCATTTAACTGTACCAAGGAAATTAGATTGAGTATTTATCTCTATCTCATATGCTGTAGCAGCATTACCATTGACATCGTTATGTATAGCAGAGAACTGAGGATATAAACTTGCTACTGCGTTTGGATTAGATGAGCCATCTGTTAATAGGTCTGTTGGAGGACTAGGTTGTCTTTGCATTCTAAAATTTGCAACAGCAGACCAATTACTTACAGCATCATTTTGGTCCCAGAATCTAATTCTCCAATAGTAGATAGTTCCATTTGTGGTTAAGTTAACAGGTGTATAAGATATCTCACTAGATCTACTACCATTAGTAATGGCTGGGCTATGAGAAACTTTATTACTATCCCACATAACAGTACCAGTAAAGGTATCGTTTGTATTAACTTCTATTTCATAATATGTACCAGTATCACCAGCATCACTATCTGTAAACACAGCACTAAACTCAGGAGTAGTATCACTAACATTAGTATTGTTAGTTACACTATCTGTTTGTAATCCAGAAGGAGCATCGGGTTGATTTTGCATCTTAAAGTTTGCTGTAGCAGACCAACTACTAACGGCATCCTTTTGATCCCAAAATCTAATTCTCCAGTAGTAGGTGGTATTGTTATGTGTAAATGCTGTTCCAGAATATGATATATCCGAGGATCTCGCGTTATGATTAATAGCTGATATACTCATTTTACCACTATCCCACATTACAGTACCTGTAAAAGAAGAATTGGTATTTACTTCTAATTCATAATATATACCAGTATCACTACTTTCTGGGTCCGTAAATACAGCACTGAATTCTGGTGTTAAATCACCTACATTTGTAGGGTTAGTTGTACCTTCTGTATAAAGTGCACTAGGCGCGTTAGGAGGATTATTCATTGTAAAATTAGCAGTAGCAGACCATGCTCCTACAGTCCCATTATTATCTGTGAACCTAATTCTCCAGTAATATGTGGCTCCATTTTGAGTAAGAGGTGTTCCTGCGTAGGATATTGTTGGACTTCTTACTCCAATGGCAGTTGAAGTCATTGATTGTTGACCGCTACTCCACATTACAGTTCCGTTAAAGGCTGAAGATGTATTTACATCTATCTCATATTGAGTACCTGTATCCCCTGTATCAGGGTCATTAAATATTGCACTAAATTCAGGAGTGGTATCATCTACACCCGAAGGGTTAGTAGCTCCCTCTGTTTGTAAAAGAGTAGGTGCTGTTGGGGGTTGGTTCATTGTGAATTGAGCTGTAGCAGACCATGCTCCAACAGTACCATAGTTATCTGTAAATCTAATCCTCCAGTAATATGTTGCTCCATTTAATGCTAAAGCAGAGCCTCCATACTGGATTTCAGGACTGTATGTAGTTCTTGCAGTAGATGCCATTGTTTGTTGACCACTTTGCCAAAGGATAGATCCGGAGAAATCATTTGTTGTATTAACTTGAATCTCATATTTTGTACCAGTATCTGATGTATTTGGATCTTGGAATTTAGCTCTAAAATCTGGTAGCTGATCACTAACTCTAGTCGGATTAGTAGCCTGTTCTGTTTGTAATTCTGTAGGAGCACTTGGTGGAGTATTCATAGTAAAAGTATTTGTTCCTGTAGACCATGCACCCTCAACATTACTATTATCCCAAAATTTAATTCTCCAGTAATATGTAGTTCCATTTAAAGATAGATTAGAGGGTATATATGCTTTTGAAGGAATTGTATTTCCCTGTGATACAGCAGGTGATAATGATGTTTTTGTACTATCCCACATTACAGTACCTGTAAATGTAGAATTTGTGTTTACCTGTATTTGGTAATAGATCGCAGTATCAGAAGTATCTGGATCAACATATGTTGCAGTAAATCCGGGATATGTATTTGTAACACCTATTGGATTAGAAACACCTTCTACTTTAAGGTTTGTTGGAGATGAGGGTGCTTGATTATCAAGAATGAAGGATGCAGTTAATGTATAACTGGAGGTAACATTGGTTGGAGTTCTGCTTGCACTAGTCGAGCTATCACTCCATTGAGTAAAGATATAACCGGTATTAGCAACAGCAGTAACCTGTGTTCCACTCCCACCTCTACATATACTTTGTGATGTAGTACCACTAATATAACCACCAGTACCAGCACTAAAGTTTACTGTATATTTTTGTAACCAACAGGTTCTAGTGTCCGTACCACATGATCCACAATCATCATATCGTGTACAGCTAGTAGAAGTGGAAGAACAACCGTTGTCAGAAGTTACTGTATAGTATGATCCCGAAAGAGTTGAACATGCAGGAGGTGTACAGCTACCACATGTACCACCACAAGAGGTAGAAGTGTTATAACAGAAAGAAGAGTAAGAAGAGCTACAACTCCATGGAGCATATTGAGTACAATTATTATATACACATGAAGTAGTAATATATGTAGCACAACAGGCCTCAATCTTTCTTACAGAACAATTACAATCGTATGTATATCCACTACTACAAGAAGCTCCTGAATTATCATCAGGCTCACACCAAGCAGTAGCCTCACTCTTTAGACTGAGGGTGAATAGAGAGAGGAAAATTGTAATAAAGAGAATCTTTTTCAATTAATATTAATAAAATATTATCTTACTTATTTTTTCTTTTAAATTTCTTACTACCTATTAACCATCCTATTAATCCAGAAACAAGAGATAGGGCAACTATTCCTAGCCATATTCCAACCTTTTTTAATAATTCTTTACCATTATCATCCTCTACTATTGCAGTCTCTTCCTCAACAAAATCTGTAATTAATACTGAAAAGAATGTAGTACTTAATTTCTCTCCCTGAGGAGTAGTTAGATCTACATTAATTGGAAGAGCATTAGTAGAGGTATTTAATACGGAAAAAACAACAAACCAATTACCATATTCATCAACAGAGGTATCATAGATAATATCATTAAAATATACATTAACAGTAGAAAGAGGCTGTGCTTTCCCTGAGACCTTTAATACATCTCCTACCTCTGTTTGTACGATACCATTACCATCTATCTGTACAACATTATTATTAATAGCTACAAAATCTAAATATGGACTATATTCATATCCTAACTGTCCATATACAGAGGGTACTCCATTAGTAAAAGAAAAAACTTTAGAACAAGAGAGTATTTCTTTAAAAGAGATAGTAAAGAGTGTAAGAGTGATTATTAATATTTTTAATGGGAGTGAAGTATATTTCATACCTATATATACAAGAGTTTATATGTATCTCAATTTTGTAGTATTTACTATATATTGTCAATTAAAAAATATAAATTTCTATCTTGCACTCTTTTTTAAACCTCTGTACTATATTAATTAGTAATATTATTTCAAAAATTATCTTAAATGGATAACAAATATATTGTAATGTATAGGGTTAAGAGATATTTAAAGATATTTTCTTTTGCCCTACTTTTTCTTTTAATAGGGTTACTAATATTTGAATATATTAGAATTAAACCTAAGGATGTATATTTTACTAATATTACATCTAGTTCTGTGAGTGTGAGTTGGACTACATCTTCTCCTATGAAAGGATATGCAACTGTAGTTGATGTTAAAGATGTATTACCAATATCATTCCTTACATTAGGTAAAGAGCTTTCATATGATACAAGGGATATAAAAGCTGCAGAGTTGTTAAATGTTGAAAAGACAATGGACAATCTCTCAGAGAGTGAAGACTCTAATGTAACAATGAATGAGATAGAGACAGAGATTAAGGTAGAGCAAATAGGTAAGTACTACACTCATCATATTGAAATAAAGAATTTAGATCCCCAAAGTGAGTATAGGATAATGGTAGGAGATGGTTTAATGTTTACTAAGGTAGCTGATATTACGGATAATAAGGTAGTAAAGACAACAACAATAGCAGAGGATATAGTTACACCTATTCCTATTTACGGAAGTGTAAGGGATGCTCAGGGTAAAGAGGGTAATATCCAAGATTTACCTCCAGTTTCGGATGCTATTGTATATTTCAACTATACTGATAACGTTACTGGTCGTAAGAGCAATATTGTATCTGGTTCAATAAATGAGAGTGGTAATTGGTATCTAGATGTTTCTGATGCCTTTTATAATGGCGAAGGTGTAAGTTTTGTTGAAGAATACGGTGTAGCAGGAGCTGCTAATATTTTAGGAGAAGTTACTATTAATACAGGAACAGAAGGCATTTGGAAAAAGACTGTTAATATTGATGAGTCCGCACCTGTAGAAACAATTGTAATTAATGACCCCACTAGTAGTAATGAAGAGGATATGACAGGCTCTGTTGTAAAGATAAGTGCACTAGGTAGTAATAGTGAGGTTGTAAAGGGTGTTAATGCTATGGAAGCTGGTTGTTATTGGATTTCATACTGTGGATGTGGAAGTAATGTAACAGGCACATGGGTTGATTGTGATTGTGATCCTAATGTATTGGTAAGTAGGGGGTGTACAACACAACAAACAGCTCAGGAGGCTGTTGAAGATGTTCAAAAGGAGATTGCAGCAACACAAACTACTAATGAGGGAGGAGTAACCCAAACATGTACAAGTACAATGACACAAGCCAATTTAAACGCTATGGAAGCGGGTCTTCCATGTTGTTGGAGTGGAGTACTAGGTAGAGTTGTAGAAGTTTCTGGTGTTAAGAAGTGTATTGCTACTAATATTAAAACTGAGGATATTCCTGGAACAGTGGGGGCAGATGGTGATATTGATGAGGTAGATGTATATAATCCAGTAGATCAGCAATGTACTAGCGAGGGCTGCCTATGTCAAGATCCAGATGGTTGTAGATGTCTTTATGATTATGAGAATAGTACTGCATATGGTGGGTCAGTTATTATTAAGCAAGGCGAGGTCTGTGCAACTACATACAATGAAACAATAACAAGAAACTGTGACAGCAATCAAGTTTATGATGCCGAACTTGGATGTGTGACGAGACCATCAAATCCTATAACACCTGGGTCAGAATGTAATACTAACAATTCTTCCTATCTTAATGATGGAACTGTTGACGAAGATGGAAAATGTATTCAAAACGATTATATGGAAAAGTGTAATTTAGGCAATGTACCTCTAGCAGCATATAATATATATGGTGTGTGTGAAGAATTGGGAGCATGTAATGGTGGTTGGAAATTAGTAAATACAAAATGGAAATGTACTAGTAATGATAATGAAGAATCGGTACCTAATCCGATTGCAACAGCAGGTGAGATTTGTCCTATTAACCCTATCGAAGAGTGCTGGAAAAAATATACTAGCCTACCGCTTTATATGATAGATAAAGAAAAAAATATTTTTATTTGTTTAAGCAATACTTGGGAGGAAACAAATTTAGAAACTTTGCCCTCTACAGGTAATGATCCAAGGAATACATTAGATCTCTCTTCATATTACTATTTTAATGAGAATGGTGATCTTATCCATAATATTCAAGGATTAGGATACCCTGCTGAAGACTCTGCAAAAGAGGTTTTTGCAATGGAAATAACTGTTCTCTCCCCTGGAGAGTTATGTTCTGCAGAGGAAGACAAGGGTTGCCTTTGTAAGGGTGGGTATGATAACAATCAATACATCGCTAATGGTGAAAGATGTATTGATGTATATAGTTGTTGGATATCAATTGGTGAAGAGCATTCAAGAGACGGTAGAGTATGTAGAAGAGATGGCAGAGTTTGTGACGGAAACAATTGTGTAGATTCAACTACTGTAAAAGGGGTTTCTTCCCAGATTGAGATTTCTGAGCAAGCTTATGCACAAACAGAAGGAAGTACAAATGAGTATATTCTTGACCCACAAACAGGTATGATAGGAGGACTTGAAGAAGGTTCTTACATATTTGAACATCAAGGAAAAACATACCTATTCAGTGTTACTTCTGAAAATCTAAATATTAATGATGGAAATATCCTTATCTATATAGATAGTAATGCAAACGCTATTTATGATGAAGGTGTCGATACAAAAATTACAGATTTAGCCTCTAAAATAGAGATTACAACACTACAACAGACTTATAACTACTCCTTGAAGCAAGGATTCAACTTTATCTCTGTTCCTTTCTTAATTTCTAATAATGAAAGTAAGACAGCCGCTGGATTACTAACTAACCTTAATGAAGTTTATAATAATAGTATCTACTCAATCTCTAAATATGATGGTAAATGGAAGGTAGTAGGACAAAATAGTAAGGTATATGATAATAATGACTTCCAATTAATACCAGGGCAAGGATATATTATTAAAGCAAGTAGAGATATAGATATCTCTATTGTAGGCCAACCTGTTAAATTTGAATCTAGTGCAGACAATGCCAATATTACACTCTTTGAGGGATGGAATCTAATAGGTATGTATGGTACTAATGTAAAACAATATACTGCTAAGAGCTTAATACAGGGTATAAATGCATCTAATAATCCTAAGTTTACTGCAAACAATGTAACTAACTGGGAATCAGACGTACAAAGATATGACGGATTCCAATTAGATGTAGAAAACGGAGTAGAGATTGAATACGGTTTTGACTTCCCAATAAAGTTCTTACAAGGATACTTTGTAAGAGTAACAGAGGGACAAGGAAACTGGCAGCCTGAGTTAAGGTAAGGAATATGTAAGTAGAAATAAAAAGGGGGAGTTAAATCCCCCTTTCTGTTTTAATAGGAATATATTTATACTACCCTATCTCACTCATTACCTTTAATGCTAAATCTGATAGAACAGGAATATCAAATCTCTCACCCTTAGATGTTTTAATCAAGCCCATTATAAATGCTACTAATGCTGCTAAAGAAATTAACCATCCAATAAATGGTATCCAAGCTACTAAGAAAAGTAGATTAAAGAAAGCAAACTGTGTAGCATGATATCTAACAAAAAGATCCTTTTTCTCTACAAACATTAATACTAACCCTACAAATGGAATACAAGCTACTACAGACATTGTTAAGTTCTCAGGATTGAACTTAATCTCTTCTAGAGTGTATATCTTCTTAGCTTTTTTCTCCTCATCCATAAATATATAGATTAAAATAACTTATTAATACAGTATATACAGAAATTGAAAACAGGTACAACAGTATACTATGAGTAGTTGAAGGGTATACTGGTTATGGTATACTGAAATATTAAATTAAGTATACTAAAGATATGGACGAGAAATTAACAGAAAAACAGGAGAATGTATTACGCATTGTTAGAAATTTCTTCTTAGATAATGGGTATGCGCCATCATTAACAGAGTTACAAACTCTTCTTAATATCTCTACTAAAAGAGGTGTCGTAGGGCATCTAGAGGCATTAGAAAGGAAGGGATATATAATTAGGACTAGTGAAGCAAGAGGAATTCAAATTATTGCTGATGAGGATGATCAAGAGGTATATGAGTATTTAGTAGGTATACCTATATTAGGATATGCTAATGCAGGTACCCCTATGGTAATAGCGCAGGAGCAAAGCTTAGGTACTCTTCAAGCAGATAGGAGTTTGGTAGGGAGTAGTAAAGATCTCTTTGGGTTGATAATTAAGGGAGATTCTATGAATATGAGAGATTTAAAGGGGAAGAAATTAGAAGAGGGGCACTATTTAGTAGTACAAAGAGATTCAGACTTTGAGAATGGTGATGTTGTAGTCGCTATTGTAGATGGATGTGCTACTGTTAAAAATATTAGAAAGGAAGATGATGTAGTAATTCTTTACCCTCAATCAAGTAATCCAATACATAAACCAATATATTTGGATGTAAATAGTGATTCTATGATAAATGGGAAGGTAATTAAGGTCTTAGAGAACCCTAATATCTAATCTGTACATCTTTAACATACTTATCTATTACCTTTTTAAACTTCTCTAACTCTTTTGTAGTAAATGAGTTTTGATTATTTAGAGTAGGGTCTATTGTTTTACCTGGTCTAAAGTTTTGTATGTAATATCTCTTACTTCCATCTATTAACTCACCTATACCTTTAGCAGAATCTATTGTATGTATACCTTTAACAAATGTTGTTCTAAATTCGTAATCTTTAGCATACTTTTTTAATAGGTTAATACTCTCCTCTATCTCTTCATAATTAATATTTTTCTCTAACTTTTGGATATATAGCTCTTTTTCATATTTAATATCCATAGCCCAGTAATCCACGATACCTAAATCTAAAATCTTTTTTACAATCTTAGAATCAGTACCATTAGTATCTAATTTAAGTAGATATCCTATATCCTTAATCTTTTGCATAAAAGGGATTAAATCTTTTTGAATAGTGGGTTCACCACCAGTAATAACTACAGCATCTAATAGATCTTTTCTCTGTTTAAGATATTCTAATATATACTCTTCTTTTAGAATAGAAGAGGGTATACAGGGCTGTATTACTAACTCTGGATTATGACAGTATGCACACCTTAAGTTACATCCATATGTAAATATTAATGCTGCAACCTTACCTGGATAATCCAGTAGAGTAGATTTTTGAAACCCTGTTATTGTCATCTAAGAGTGAAAGGTAACCCTATCACCAAACTCAGATTGCTTACCTGGATTCCACTGATTAATAGGTCTAATGTATCCTACTACTCTTGAATATATCTCACACCTTTGCCTTAGGACTGGCTTCTCTTTTTTTGTCATTATATGGACAGTAAAATATTAAATAATTTCTTTAAATGGCATTCCATCTATATACCCACTCTCTGCATCACACTTAGGACAGTATGCATGTTCTCCAGCAATATACCCATGCTTAGGACATATACTGAAAGTAGGTGTAATTGAAAAGTAGGGTAATTTGTAATTCTCTGCAATCTTTCTCACAAAGTGTTTAACACTCTGTGTAGAAGGCATCCTCTCTCCTAAAAATACATGAAGTACTGTACCACCTGTATACATACACTGAAAATCATCCTGTAAATCTAGTGCCTCAAATATATCATCTGTAAAATTAACAGGTAACTGAGAAGAGTTGGTATAGTAGGGAGCATTACCTCTCTTTAAACCAACATCAGAGGCAGCAATGATCTTCTCTCCATACTTCTTCTTATCTGCTTTAGCAAACCTATATGTTGTACTTTCACCAGGAGTAGCCTCTAAGTTAAACAGTTGGTTAGTTTCCTGTTGATATGTCATTAGTTTCTCTCTCATATGATCCATAACCTTTAGACCAAATGCTCGCCCTTTCTTAGAGGTAAGATCTTGTCCCTCACCTAAAAAATTAATCATAGCTTCATTAAGACCTAATATACCAATTGTATTAAAGTGGTTTTTGAAATACTCTCCAAACCTTTCTTTAACATCTGCTAAATAGAATTTAGAGTAGGGGTATAACCCTCTATCCATATATTTCTCAATTAAGTTTCTCTTAATAACTAAACTCTCTTTAGCAATATCCATTAATTTATCGACCCTTTTTAAGAAATCTTTTTTGTCTTTTGCTAAATATCCAATCCTTGGCATATTAATAGTTACTACACCAATACTACCTGTTAGCGGATTAGCACCAAATAGACCACCTCCTCTCTTTCTAAGCTCCCTATTATCCAATCTTAATCTACAACACATAGATCTAGCATCATCAGGACTCATATCGGAGTTAATAAAGTTGGAGAAGTAAGGGATACCATACTTAGATGTCATTTCCCAAAGGAATTCATACTTAGGGTTGTCCCAATCAAAGTCTTTAGTTAAATTGTATGTAGGAATAGGGTAGGAGAATAGCCTTCCCTGTGCATCACCCTCCATCATTACCTCACAAAACGCCTTATTTAGCATATCCATCTCTTTTTGAAAATCTCCATATTTCTCCTTTTGAGGCTTACCACCTATGATTACATTCTCCTTAGCTAACATACCGTGAGGAACTAAATCCATAGTTATATTAGTAAAAGGAGTCTGACATCCTACTCTTGTAGGTACATTCATATTAAACATAAATTCCTGTATCTTTTGCTTAACCTCACCATATGTTAATTTGTCATAACTAATGAAAGGAGCAAGTAAGGTATCAAAACTAGAGAAAGCCTGAGCCCCAGCAGCCTCATGCTGAAGAGTATATAGGTAATTAACACATTGACCCAATGCTACACCAAAGTGCTTAGCAGGAGCAGATGAGATCTTTCCAGGAACACCTGTAAAGCCCTTTAGAAGTAAGTCCTTTAGATCCCATCCACAACAGTATGTTGCTAACATACCTAAATCATGAATATGTAAATCAGCATTAATATGAGCATTAGAAATATACTTAGGATATGTACTATACAACCAGTAATTAGCCTGTACAGAAGAAGATATATGGTTATTAAGTCCTTGCCAAGAATATGCCATATTACTATTCTCTTTAACTCTCCAATCCTCCTCACCAATATATCCTCTTACTAACTCCTCAGCATCTATTAATGACTTAATATTCTTAACCTTGTTTCTTAAACTTACAAACAAGTCTAATGCAATAGCGGTCTTACCATGCCCCATATCCTTTAATGTTTCTCTTACAACATCAGCTATCTCCTGAGTACTTACCTCTTTAACATTCTCATATCTCTCAACCAATCTCTTTACAACCTCATCAGAAACTTTTTTAGCCCTATCCCTATCATCACCACCTACACTTTCTGCTGCTTTAAATATTGCAGATGTAATTCTCTCTTGATCAAACTTAACTAATCTCCCATCTCTTTTTTTTACTTTAAATGTAACCTCTTTGCTCTCTTTTGTACGTGGCATGGCAGTTATACTAGTATATTTAAATTATATTCTCTAATTCTTTTCTTAAATCTTTTACATTTTCAAAATCCTTATACACAGAAGCAAATCTCATATATGCTAAAGGATCTAATGTCTTTAACCAATCTAGTACCATATTCCCTATATCTACAGTAGTGATAGGGTTAGGACTAATCATTGCTTTCCTACTAACTACTTCACAAAACTCATCAATCTCTTGCTCATTAATCTTTTCTAAATCAACAGCCTTCTTAATACCCTTCCTTAATTTCTCACAATCAAAGTTCTCAAAAGACCCATCCTTTTTAATTACAACAATCTCTACCTTCTCTATCCTTTCATATGTCGTATATCTTCTTCCGCACCTTAGACACTGCCTCCTCCTTCTAGTAGAGAAGTCATCAGTATTATCTCTTTTGTCTACTACTTTTGATGTAGTACATGCACAGTATGGACATCTCATATATACAACCTGTTGTATTTAGTAATCAAGAGTATCGCAAGATATTGTATCCGTCAAAGACCTGTAGTTACTAAAATATGAGTTATTGCCTACAATATGTAGTATCTGAGATATGTAATATATACTAGAGGTTGTAAAATATCCTACTATGTATCTATTCATTATATATATTGCAAAATATCACCTTAATTGGTTAAATGATAAATAAGTTTTGATTATATCCATATGATATTAGACCTAGAACAGTTCCCAAAATTAAAAGAAACAGAACTAAAAGGTAAGAAGATTGTTTGTACATCAGGATATTTTGACCCTATACACCCTGGGCATATATCATGTCTTTTAGAATCTAAAAAATTTGGAGATATATTAGTAGTAATCATTGATGGAGATAGTAGAGCAATAAATAAGAAGGGGAAAGCATTTATACCAGCTACAGACAGAGCAGAAATAGTAGACGCTATCAAAGGAGTTGACTATGTAGTAATACACGAAAACCCAAAAGCAACTAACTGTGCAGAGGTAATTGATGTAATTAGACCAGATATCTTTACTAAAGGAGGAGATAGGAATGATAAGGATAGGAATGATCCTAATAGCGGATTAAAGGTAGAAGCAGACCTAATAGAGTCATATGGAGGACATATTGAATATGGAGTAGGAAAAGAGAAAGTATGGTCTAGCTCAAACTATCTACAAGAGTGGGTAGATTTCGTTAATTCTAAAAAGGATTAGTAAATCTCTGGACTCTTCTGACCCTCTCTAATATATCCAAAAATGGAATTAGCAGCTATTGCACCCTCACTTGCAGCAGTAACAACTTGCCTAAACCTATTAGAAGCGCTTGTACAATCTCCAGCAGCCCATACACCCTTAACAGATGTACTCTGATCATTGTTAACCTTTATATATCTTTTGTCATCTAACTGTACACCTAACATATTTGCTAAATCTACATTAGGAACAGAACCGATTTCAACAAATATACCATCTGTCTCTATGTACTCAGAACCATTATGCGCTCTAGAAAGCTTAATTCTCTCTAACTTATTCTCCCCCTCTAATCCTATTACTACAGTAGTAAAGATTACTTCGATATTCTCTTTCTTATTCACCTCATCTACCCATACAGGCTCACCTCTTAACTCTGTCCCCCTATATATTATATATACCTTCTTAGCAATCTCTGAGAGCATTGAAGCAGCCATTGTAGCAGCATTACTACCACCTACAACAGTAACAGTTTTACCTTTGTAAAACATAGCATCACAGGTTGCACAGTATGAGAGACCCTTACCAAGATAGTAATCTTCATTAGCAAGATTTAATTTATTCCTATTTGTCCCAATACCAAGTATTACACTCTTAGCGGTATATACTTTTTCACTCTGGGTTGTTAGGAGAAAAATATCTCCTTCCTTTTTAATATCAACGATATGCTCTAAAGAGTGTTCTGCTCCTAAATCTTTTGCCTGTTCATAGAAGTTCATTCCTAAATCTATTCCAGTAATATCTTTTACTCCAGGGTAATTACATACCTTATGTGCTTCTGTAATAGTGCCACCTATTAAACCACCAAATACAATATTGCTTAATTTGTATCTACTAGCATATATACTCGCACTAAAACCAGCAGGACCGCTTCCTACTATAGCAATATCATATATTTTGTTTAATGTGTCTGGCATATTTATATCTATCCAAATTATCTCTTTCATTTTACCATACCTGTCAAGTAATCTATTAATTTTAATCTATTCCTGTTAATATTTTACTACTGCCATATGAATACACTAAAAGAAAAAATATATGTAATTGGTCATAGGAAGCCTGATTTAGATTCAATAGCGTCAGCTGTAGGATATGCTAAATACAAGGAATCAAGAGGGGACTTTAGATATATACCAATAAGGTGTGATACAGTAAACCCTCTTACAGATTGGGTCTTTAAGAAATACAATCTTCCTCTACCACAATATATCCCTAATATCTCAGGTATGAATGTAGTATTAGTTGATCATACATACTCAGTAAACAGAGCTAAGGGTTGGGAAGAAGCAAATATATTAGAAGTGATTGACCATCATAGTGTGAAATTAGAAGACATTATTCCAGAAAAGATTACAATTAGACCTTGTGGTAGTACAGCAACATTAATAACTGAAAAGTTTTTTAATTCAAAAGCATCAATATCAAATGATTTAGCAGGTATATTACTAAGTGCAATATTAGATGATACCCTAGGTTTAAAATCTCCAACTACAATACAGTTAGATATAGATATGGTTGGAGTATTAAATGAAATATGTAAAGTAGGGGATATACAGAAATATTCTAATGAACTATTTCTAAAAAAAGATATTTGGACTACTCTAAGTAGTAGAGAAATTATTGAGGAAGATATGAGAGAGATTGAAGTAGAAGGTAACTGGTTATCAATTAGTCAGGTTGAAACATTAAATAGTAGAGATATTAAAACAGAGGAGATTTTAGAGGAATTAGAGAGGATAAATAGGGTTAAATCATATAATATTCGTGTCGTTATGTTAACAGATTTAACTAAAAATGATTGTATACTCTTAGTAGTAGGTAAAGATATTTCACTTCTAGAGAAAGTATTAGATAGGAAGATATTAGATAACAAGATATTACTACCTAATGTAGTAAGTAGAAAAAAACAGATATTACCAATGTTAGAAAAGATGTATAAGGGGATCTAAGGGGTCTCTAGTACATTGCAATTAAGCAAATGTTTAGCATTAAAGCTAACTAGAGACCTCCTAAGACCTATTCTTTTCTTTTTGCCAGACAAAGGCAAGTTTCTTTGCCTCGCTGGCACTCCACCCATTCATAATCTGAACGGGCCTTGAAGACACCATGGTCTTCCTTGTAAAAGTATGCAAAGCATACCTTTGACCCCGACAGAAATAGCTCCGCAGAGCTTTTCCATTCACCCCATTCACTCCAAGTGGAGTGATAGTTACTCCGACTCATCGTGTAACTCCCTAGGTATCTAGGGTTGGGTTCCAACTCAAAAGAGAGTTGGGCATATGGGACTGGGTATTTTTCAGCAGAATTACATGCTGAAAGTAAAAGTACAAGTACTATAAAAAGAAAAACTACCTTTTTCATTATCTTCTCCTTAAAGAAAAAATCCCATTTCTGGGTTTTAATATCAACTCACAAACATCTAATTTAATAGATATCTCTATGTTGATATTAATAAATGAAAAAGTGTATAAATAGGCCTTTTTAAAGAACTAATTCTCTTAACGTATTAAAACAGAAAAGAAAATATAGGTATCTAACCTATATATCATTATACCATATTTACTATAGGTGTCTCTACTGTATTACTGTATCCCAATCTCTGGTATCTGTTAAAACAGTGGGTTTCTCTTTACCGACAAGAATCATATATTCATACATTACACTCATACCACCATTTAATGTTCTAATAGACCAACCATCATCATCTAATGATACTTTCCCGTTATCATTAACTACCTGACACTCTATACATATTACCATACCATCTACTAGAAGAGATCCAGTACCTTTTTTACCGTATGCAGGTATATCAGGAGTATCATGTAAGGTCTTTCCGATACCGTGTCCTACAAACATTTTTAAAATATTAAAACCATTCTCTTTAGCTACACTCTCCATTTGATTACCTAAGTCTCCTGTATAGTTACCTGAGATTGCTAAAGGTATACAGCTCTCTACAGCCTCTCTACCAGCGTTAATTAACCTTTCATTCTCTTTACTAGGTACCCCTATACTCCATGTCCAACAGTGATCTGTATATATTCCTTTATGTATTATTCCAAAATCTATTGATACTAAATCACCTTTTTTTAAAGGAATATCTTTTGGAATACCATGAACAGCTACATCATTAACAGAGATACATGTATTAAAATCATATCCTCTTACCCTTTTAAAAGCAGGGGATACTCCATACTCTTTACAAAATATTCCAGCCTTTTGATCTAAATCAAGTGGTGTAATACCTGGCTTAATCTCTTTTCCTAGCTTCTTGAGAATAGTGAGAGAGATTTGAGTTGCTTCTCTTAATAGTTTCTCATCTTTTGCTTTGTTTACAATCATACCCAATTATATACCCAAAGATTGTAAAGGGACAGACCCACATCTGTCCCTCTTCAAGTAGAAAAAGTTGATAGATAGTAAAGACTTTCTTTTTGCCCTGAAGCGAAAACGGATGTAAAAACATATCCCTTTTGGAAGAAAAGAGACGGTAAAAAATAGCGGTAATCACATTGTACAAAGCTTTTCGATACAGAAAACGGGGACAGATGGAGGACAGACCTCGTTCACTACCCTATGATATACAGCTCTTGCTCAGCTCTAGTAACAGCAGTATACAACCATCTTGCATATGTTTGGTCATCCATTCTAGAGAATCTCTCTTCGAAAAGTACAACTCTTTTTGCCTGACTACCCTGTGCCTTATGTACAGTCAAAGCATATCCATAGTCAAAGTAGTTTAACTCTTCCCTTCTTAAATCAATCAAAGTAGGGGAATTAAACTGCTCTATAGAGATCTTTCCCCAGAAAGGTTCTTTCTCAAAATCTAGAGATATTTCAGTATCGTAAAAAGAGTATCCGTAAAGTGTAGCTTTAGATATATCTAATATTGTACCTGTCATACCATTGTATATATCCATATTACGGTTATTTTTTAGACAAATAACCCTATCACCAACCTGAGGAGTAGGAGAATCGAAGTGTAAGCTTCTAATCTGTTTGTTTAAATTAATCCTAGTCCTGTTGTAACCGCAAAGTATCATGGTATTCTCATCGAATGTATTAAATATATCCATTAGAATATCTTGAGTCTCTTCATCACTCTTTTTAATCTTTTTTACTACACTACTTAATTGATCAAAAGGAATAGTGCCATACTTACGAGCTATCTCAGAAAATTTAATAATGGGATTACCCTCTTCCTGTCTAAATATCTCTTCAAGTTTAAGCTCGGGCTCAAGCATAAGGTTGAAAGAGGAAGAAATAGGAGGGAGTTGACCATGATCTCCTACAGCAAGAATAGGAATATCAAAACTAAGTAAATCACTCCAAATATCTTCTGTCACCATTGATGCCTCATCTACAACTATTAATGAATATCTAAGCTCCTCTTTAGGTATCTTTTCCCATCCTATTATATTTTGATTTTCATCAACTATCGCCCTATATATTAGCCTATGTATAGTTCCAATATAGTCGGTATCAAATACTGCATCACTCTCCTTTAGCTTCCTATCTAACACTCTACTAGCCTTTCCCGTAAAGCTACAAAAAGCAATCCTAATACCTTTATCCTTACTATGAAGTCTTTGAGTAATATGACCAAGTATGGTTGTTTTTCCTGTTCCAGCATATCCACCTAATGTGATATACTGATATTTAGATTGACTAAACCAATCCAAAATGGATGATATGACTTCTGATTGAGTTTTAGAGAGATTTAAATCATTCACAGGATATATAATATTACAATATTAAGAAGAATGAAAAAAATATTAAAATCTTTCCTTTTTATTGTACTCCTAACTACAATATTTCTTCCCTTTGTTAATATATATGCTCAGGAAGAAATTAGTACGAAGAAATTCGCTATCTCTTTTACAGGTATAGGGTGTCCACACTGTGCAAAAGTTGCTCCCAAATTGTATGAACAAGTAGAAGAAGGAAAACTAATACTAATAGAGTATGAGATATATAAGGTGTTGGCAAATTCGCAAGCATTAGATACATACTCTAAATCGTATGATTTGAGCTTAGGAATACCTCAAATACTTTTTAACAAAGATTTACATGAAGCTGGTGATACTCCAATAATTAGTAAATTGGATGAAATGATTACAAACTCAGAAGCTAATACTTTGCCTCTTTCTGATGGTAAGACAGTAAGCTTTGAAAATTTCTCAATAAATAGCTTACAAAGATATCCTAAGTTACACGCAAAAGATAGAATCGCTATCAGACAATCTTTAACACAACTTTCAGATGAAGAAGACAGTATGATTAAAAATTTCATATATGCAGATAGTGTAGGAAAGGCATTAGAAGGATTAGATGGTAGAAAAACAAAAGTAGAGAAAGTAGAAACTTCTGCAGGAGTTTTAAAATATGAAAATGCTCTTAAAGTAAATGGTTGGTTACTACAATGGAATGGAGAAGAGATAGAGGGAGGAAGTGGTACAGAAGGAAATGAAGGAAGTGAGGAGAGCGGTTCTACTCTTTCAATAGGGAGAATCGTTACTTTAGGCTTAGCAGACTCCGTAAATCCTTGTGCACTTTCAATACTCGCTTTAGTACTAATCTCAATAGTTACATATAACCCTGGTAGTAGAAAAGATATACTCCTTGCTGGTTTGGCTTTTGTGGGTGCAGTACTAGTAATGTATCTCCTCTATGGATTCTTAATAATTAAAGCATTTGAAGTAGTACAATCAATAACCAGTATTAGAGAATTCCTGTATGGTAGTTTAGGTATAAACTTCATATTAGGAATTGGTGCAATAATACTTGGGGTATTAGGACTAAAAGACTTCTTTTCATACAAACCAGGTAGTGTAGGAACAGAAATGCCTCTCTTTCTTAGACCAAAGGTAACAAAATTAATAGCTAAAGTAACCTCACCAATAGCTGCATTTACAGTAGGTTTGTTTGTAACACTCTTCTTACTACCATGTACAATAGGGCCATATGTAATCTTAGGTGGTCTTTTAGCAGGAGATGGCTTTATCACAGCTCTCCCATCTTTAATTCTCTACAATGTAATATTTGTATTACCCATGATAGCAGTAACATTAATTGTTTACTTTGGATCTAAAAAGGGAGAGGATGTACAAGATTGGAAAGAGAAAAATGTTAGATATATGCATCTAGTAGCAGGTATATTACTGCTTTTAATTGGTATTTTAATGGTTCTTGGTAAATTCTAATTACTTAATCTCAAGTAATTCAACCTTAAATATCAATCCTGCTGATGGAGGTATTAAACTCCCTGCACCTGCTGTACCATATCCTTTTGAAGATGGAATACTTAGCTCCCTAATTTCTCCAACCTTCATTCCCTTAACTCCCTCTTCCCATCCTACGATTACTTCACCTGCACCTAATGTAAACTCGAAAGGTGTCCCTCTGTCATATGAGCTATCAAATTTAGTACCATCGATAAGGGTACCCTCATAATTTACTGACACAATATCTCCCTCTACTGATGCTTCTCCCTCCCCTTCTTTAATCACCTTAATTTGTAACTCCTCAAAATCTTGTACTGTTGGCATATCCGTATCCTCATTTAAATTAGATTCTGTATCTCCCTGTGTTAATTTGTTCAGAGAGAGTGTAGTATTACCATCCCCTGTATCTCCTAAAAGAAATATTGCTAAAGAGGCTAATACTACTAGTATAAAAAGAGCTATTCCTAAAAATATCATACTTTGATTTTTCATAGTAGTTTACTTCAATTTAACATTTCAATATATCAGCTCAAAAGGAATAGTTCAATCGTTTGTTACTCAAAATATATTGTGTTAGAATGGATATTGTCCTAAATTTTAAACATCACTACAGTGTCAACAAGAAGAGAAATACTTAAACAAGCAATAGATTTAGTTAAACATTTGGACTTAAGAACAGATGATGAGTGTAACCTTTCCCCATTACAGTTAAGAACATTGTCATATGTTAAAAAAGGAGAATGTGTTAAACCTACAGAAATTGCAAAAGAGTTTAATATTACTCCTGCAACAGTAACAGCTCAAATTGATAAGCTTGTAAAAAAGGGATGGATTAAAAGAACAAGCTGTAAGGATGATAGAAGGGTTGTAAATATTACATTAACTCCTAAAGCTCAAAAAGAATTAGAGGGAGTAATAGATAAAACATTGGGTAAATATGATTGGATATTTGAGGTTCTAAATAAGGAAGAGGAACAACAGCTATTAAACCTCTTCATTAAAATACATGAGAATGCACATAGTAGAAAGGAGAAATAATGAGTAAAGAAAAAGTAATATACTTTGATACGGAAACAACCGATACTCAAAGTAAAGACTTAATGCAATTAGCAATTTTAACAGATGACCCTAATATATGGCTTAATATGTTTTTTAAACCACTACAAGAGATCTCTTTTGGAGCTATGGCTATACACAACATTACTCCTGAAGATGTAAAGGATTTAGATACCTTTGAAGATGCTAAATTACCAACAGAGGGTATAGATCCTGACTTTAAGGGTACTACCTTAGTAGAATATCTTAATTTCCTTGCAACAAACTATATCTGGGTCGCTCATAACACTGATTTTGATGTAGAAGTAATGCAAAAGAAAGGGATAGAGATACCTAATGTAATATGTACTCTTAAAGTATCTAGAAATGCTCTTACTACTGAAGATGGTAGAGACTTAGAGAGTTACAAACTACAATATCTTAGATATTACTTAGGCCTTTACAAAACAGAAGATAAAGAGCATGTAAAAGCACATGATGCACTAAGTGATGTATATTTTTTGAGAGATCTGTATAAATATTTAGAAAGTAATACAAAACTAAGTATAGAGAATATGATGTTAATTACAAAACAACCTCAAGTAATGAGAGAGATGTCTTTTGGTAAATATATGGGTAGAACCTTCGAAGAAATAGAGAGAGTAGATAGGGAGTACTTAGTATGGTTAGTAGATAGTATGGGTGATAAACCAGATCTACAATGGAATGCTAAACAGGCATTAGATAATGGGGTCCGCAATAGAACTCAATCTCTTTTTTAATACCTCTCTAAACCTTTTAATATCTTCATCCTTAAATACAGATATTACTTCAAACTGCTTAAAATCTTTTTTAAGATTCTTTTTTACTTCAACTAACTGTTCATCAGAATATATATCTCTTTTTGTAAAAAGTATTAGTTCAGGTAAGGAATAGAGAGATTCAGAAATATTTTTAATTTCATCCCTCATACTCTTGTATGCTTTTATCAAATCCTCGTTCTCTAAACTATTACAGTGTACTACCAATTTAGAGTCTGTAGTTTGTTGTAAAAACTTAATACCCAGTCCCTTACCTTTGTATGTCCCCTCTATTAATCCTGGTAAATCCATTAATACAGTACCATCCATTACAGCTAATTGAGGTTGTAGCGTAGTAAATTCATACGGTGCTACTCTATACTTAGCATTAGAGAGTGCATTTACAATACTAGATTTACCTGCATTTGGATATCCTAAAAATACAACATCTGCTTTTAAATTAAGCTCTAATTTAAGAGATATCTTTTGTGCTTCTTGCCCCTTTGTTCTAGAAAGCTTTCCATCCCATCCCTTACCTCTTAAAGCGAAATTACCAAGTCCACCAACCCCTCCCTCTAAAACTTTAATTCTAAATCCATCCTTTGTAACTGTAAGATATTCAGAATCATCCTCATTAAATATCTTAGTCACTAAAGGTACATGTATTTCAATATCACTACCATCCTTTCCTGTTCTCTTGTTTTTCTCACCAATATGACCGTTCTCTGCTTTAAATTTTTTAATTTGTACAATCTTACTAAAGTCAAAAATTCCCCTGTCACCAACAATATATACATCACCTCCCTTACCTCCACTACCACCATCTGCTCTACGAGTTTGATCAAAGGCGATAATACCATCTCCACCACTTCCTGACTCTAATTGTATCTTTGCTCTGTCAATCATATCTAATTCTACCTTACTTTCGTTGTTTTGTAACCTTTTGACAATATTTTTTAAGAGTGATAATCTGAATAAGGAAGCCTTAATTTCTGACATATTGTAATGAAAGAGAGATTTAGTATTAAATTTGGTGGATATTCAGGACAGGGTATTAATACTTTAGGAGGTTTTCTAAGCAAAGCTATTAAAAATTCAGGATACCATACATTTGCATATAGAGAGTATCCATCTGTAATTAAGGGAGGATATGCCTCATATCAAATAGATTTTTCATCATATGAGATTTCATCTTCTTCTAGAGGATGTAATATTCTTACATGTATATCACCAGATTCTTTAGAAAAATATGTAACAAGTGTAAATAAGGGGGGAGTAATATTACACTCTCTTAAAGATTATAAATTCTCTCCCTCACATCAGAAATATATTAAACAGAACAAAATAGAGGTTAGATATATTGATACCCTTGAGTTAACAGAAGAATGTAAAGCACCTCCCATTATGGGTAATATTGTAATGCTAGGCGCTATGTGGAGTCTTTTAAGGCTTAAAAGAAAGGTATTAGAGAAAGAGGTAGTAGAATATTTTTCTAAAAAAGAGGGAGTTGATATAGAGGCAGAGAAGAGATGTTTAAGTGCTGGATACCAGCATATTAAAGATATTAAAGTAAAGGGATTGCCTAAAAAGGTAAAGAAAGGATGGGAAAGCTCTAAGATACTTACTGGTAACCAAGCGATAGCGTTAGGGGCCATTGCAGGAGGTTGTAGAGCATACTACGCATACCCTATGACCCCAGCTACATCAATATTAGAGACATTGGGAGAAACATACCAAGATACCGGTATATTAGTTAAGCAAGCAGAGAGTGAAATTACCGCAATACAAATGGTAATGGGTAGTATGTATATGGGAGCTAGAGCATTTACAGCAACCTCTGGAGGAGGATTTGATCTAATGACGGAAACCATATCATGCTCTGGTATGACAGAAATACCATTAGTACTTGTACTTGGTCAAAGAGCAGGAAGTGGTACAGGAGTTCCTACATGGAGTGGCTCTAGTGATTTAGATGCAGCCTTACAAGCAGGTCATGGAGAATTCCCTAGGTGTGTAATACATGCTAGTGATGCAGTAGATAGCTATGAATTAATTCAAGAAGCATTTAATATCTCTGAAACATATCAAATTCCTGTAATACTTTTAACAGAAAAGCAGATCTCTGAATCACTCTTTAATATTAAGGCGTTACCTGTACCTTTGAAATTAAAAAGAGGATTAGTTACAGATGGTACAAAGAGATATCAACTTACAAATAGTGGTATATCTCCTAGATGGTTACCTAAGAAAGGTAAAGTACCATATCTTTCCAACAGTGATGAACATAATGAATACGGTATTAGTACAGAAGAAATAGAGGAGATTGTAAAGATGTCAGAGAAAAGAATGAAGAAGATGGTAACCTTAGAAAAGAGTATACCCCAACCTAAATACTACGGTCCAAAAGATCCTACTGTTGTATTTGTTGGTATGGGTAGCTCTAAGAATGCAGTACTAGACGCTATGAAGATTAGTAAGAAGAGAATAGGGTATTTACACTACAAATATATATTACCCCTTAGAGAAGAAAAGATATTACAGTTAAGTAATGATGGAGTAAAATTAGTTTTAATTGAAAACAATCAAACAGGCTCCTTTGGGAAATTAATAAAAGAACAGTGTGGTTTTTACATACCTAATACCTTAAAGAAATTCGATGGAAGACCATTCTTTGTAAATGATATTTTAGATTACATTAAATAGATGAGTGTAAAAATAGAGGATTACAATACAGCAGTTAAAAATACTTGGTGCCCTGGATGTGGTAACTTTAATATACATATTGCTCTTAAAAAAGCATTAGTAGAATTAAAAAAACATCCTACAGAAGTAGTCATTTCTTTTGATATAGGGTGTAATGGTAATGGAGGGGATAAGATAGAGGGATTTAGAGTAAAGGGTTTACATGGTAGATCTATACCATTTGCAGTAGGAGCTCATTTAGCAAATAGGAAGATGACTGTAATTGCAGATATTGGAGATGGAGGATGCTTACATGAAGGTATAGATCATCTAATACACGCTATTAGATCTAACTACGATATTACAGTATTAATACATAATAACCAGAACTTTGCACTTACAACAGGACAGATTACATCCACATCGCCTAAAGGTAAAAAGATGTATGCTTTTCCTGATGGTAAAACAGAAGGATATATTAATATCGGAGAGTTAGTACTTGCTCTAGAACCATCATTTTACGCTAAAGGTTACTCTGCAGACCCTAATCAATTAACAGAGATAATTAAGGAAGGTATTAAGCATAAGGGATTTAGTGTAATTGAAATAGTTCAAGTATGTCCTACATACAATAAGGAGAGTAGTGTGGAGTTTTTAAATAGTAAGGTTAAGAAAGTACAAAGTACAACCAATATAGATACTGCTAGAAAGTATGTAACAGACAGTAAGAGTATAAATACTGGTATAATATATCAGAATAAAGAGATAAAAGATTACTACTCTAATTTAAAAAATAGAAAAGGTAAGAAAACAGAGTTAGTAGATGAAGTTAAAAATAAATCAGTAACAAATATATTATCTAAACTACAGTAATATGAAAGACAACCTACTATTTCCTAATAGCATAGCTGTTGTTGGAGTATCTAAAGAGAAAAATAAGATAGGTAGTGTCATATATCACAATGCAATAGATGGTGGATATAAGGGTAAGGTATATCCTGTTAATCCTAAGTATAAGGATATAGAGGGTAAAACATGTTACCCTGATTTACTCTCAATAGGAGGGCATGTAGATATGGTATGTATTGTAATACCTTCTCAATTTATCGAGAGTATTGTAGATGATTGTATCCAAAAGAAAGTAAATAGTGTAATAATAATATCTGCTGGATTTAAAGAAACAGGTCAAGAGGGTAAAGAGATAGAGGAGAGAATTAGTAAGAAATTAAAAGATGCAGGTATTAGATTAATAGGACCAAATACCCTAGGAATTATTAATAACAATATTAATCTCAACCTATCATTTGCTAGAGCTAATCCAGGGAATGGTACAACCGCATTCATATCTCAATCAGGAGCATTCTGTACCGCTATACTAGACCTAGCCATTAGAGATAATATTGGTTTTTCTAAAGTAATATCTATTGGTAACAAGGCAGATATTTCAGAGAATGAAATCATTGAGTATTTACAAAGAGATAAGTATACAGATTCTATAGCAATATACCTTGAAGAGTTTACTGATGGTAAAGACTTTATAGAAATTGCTAAGAAAGCGTCAAAACCAATGATAATCATAGCACCAGGTAGTTCTCAAAAAGCAAGATCCGCTATTACATCGCACACAGGCTCACTTGCTAACTCATACGATACCACTATCGCTGCTATACATAAAGGTAATTTAATAAAGGTAGAAAGTTCAGAAGAGCTCTTTGATATGATTAAGATAATATCTACAAAAAAGCTCCCGAAAGGAAAAGGTGTAGGAATTGTAACTAATGCTGGAGGTCCTGGAATAATGGCTACTGATTTTACAGAGCAGTTTGGATTAGAGGTAGCAGAAATAGGTGATAAGACGAAAGAAAAGCTTAAAAAGTTCTTACCTCTACAATCGAATGTAAATAATCCTGTAGATATACTTGGTGATGCACTACTTGATAGATATGAATACTCTATTAATACAGTATTAGATGATATTGCAGTAGACTCCCTCTTAGTTATACTTACCCCTCAACTAGTTACAGATATAGTGGGTGTAGCTAAGAGTATTGTAGAAATACAAAAGAAAACATCTAAACCAATATTTTCATGCTTTTTAGGAGGACATGATATTGAAGAAGGGAATAAAGTATTAAGGGCATATGGGTTGTATGTTTCTAATGATATAGAAGATACTGTTAAGTTACTAAGTAAAATTTCTAACTATGTAATTGAAGAAGAAAACTATACATCCAGAAAACTCTCTGACTTAATATTAAAAGGTAAGTACAGGAAATTAATACATGAAGAGATTACAGATGAATCTACGGTTCTCTCTGATGATATTACAGAAAAGATTGCCAAAGAGATAGGATTAGATTTACCACATCAAATAATTACTGCAAATATAGATGAAGCTATAGAGTTTGCAAGTGTAAACTTTCCTGTTGCTATTAAAGCAGTAGCTAAAGACTTAGCACATAAAACAGATTTTAAGGGTGTATTTCTAGATATTAGAACAATATCTGAGTTACAGAGTAAGTTTGAAGAGTTATCTACTAATATTGAAAAGGCTACTGGTAAGAAAGTACCTGAGATTTTAATACAGGAAATGATTGAACCTAAAGTAGAATTCTTTATTGGAGCAAATAGAGAAGGGGATCTTAATATATACAGTAAAGAGGGATTTGGGTTTGGGCATTTAATAGCGATAGGTAAGGGTGGTATATATACCGAAATACACAGGGATATTAAACATATATTAGTACCAGAAAGTATTCAAAATATTACAAAGAAATTAGATGATACTAAGGTAGTAAAGATAATAGATGGGTATAGAGGTAAACAGGAATTAGCAAAAGAGAAGGTAATAGAAACAATAGATAAAGTACAAAAAATGTTAGTTACATACCCAGAGATAGTTAGTATAGATATGAATCCTGTAATGGTTACTGAAAAAAGAGCTGTTGCTGTTGATATTAAGATATATATTAAAAAGTAGTATTACTTTTTACCCTCTTTAATACAAGCTTGTATAAATCCTAAAAATATTGGATGTGGGGCTATAAATCTACTCTTAAGTTCAGGATGATACTGTGTAGCTAAAAAGAATGGATGTATTTTACTATCTAACTCTACAGCCTCTATCAATCTCCCATTAGGACTCTTACCACATAGCTTCATACCCTTACCCTCAATCATATGCTTATACTCATTATTAAACTCATACCTATGTCTGTGCCTTTCCATTACAGTAGGTAAAGATTTAAATAGCTCATTACCATATTTAGAGTAGAGTGATTCTAATATACTACCCTTAGCTATCTTACATGGCCATGCTCCTAATCTAATAGTTCCTCCAAATTTACCCTCTTTGAGTAGCTTCTTCTGTTCTTCCATTAAGTGGATCACTAAATTTTTTGATTTAGGATCTACCTCTTGTGAGTTAGCATCTTTAATCTTAAGTACATTCCTACAATACTCTATTACTGCCATTTGCATACCGTAGCACAGCCCAAGGTAAGGAATTTTATTCTCTCTAGCTATCTGTATAGCTCTAATCTTACCCTCTGCACCTCTACTACCCCAACCTTGAGGTACTATTAATCCATCCATTGATAATATTTCATTTTCTAACTGCTCATTACCATTTAAATCATCAGCCACTATCCAATGTATATTCGCGTTATACCCTAATTCCCAAGCTGCATGATTAATAGCTTCTAAGACTGATACGTAGGAATCTTTTAGATCAAATTTACCACTTTTAAAATATTTACCCACTATTCCTATATCTACACTTTTTTTAATAGCCTTCATCTTTTTAATCTTCTCTTTCCAATCCTTAAGTAAGGTATTTTTACTCTTAGGCTTAAGATTAAGTACCTTTAATATATTCTTACCAATATTAGCATCTTCGAAATTTAAAGGAATATCATATATATTATCTGCGTCAGGAGCAGAAATTATATGATCTACTGGTACAAAACAGTATCTAGATAATTTCTCTTTTCTTACATCATCTATACCTGGCTTAGATCTAGCAATAATAAAGTCTGGATGTATACCATGACTATTTAATAGCTGAGTAGATATCTGTACAGGCTTACTCTTCATTTCACCTAATGTCCCTGGTATTGGAAGATATGATACATGTATATGTAATATATCTTGAGGATTTTGTATCTTCATTACCTTGTTTGCTTCTAAGAAGAGTCCGTTACCTACCTCTCCTACAGTACCTCCTATTTCAATGATACAAATGTCAGCATCACTATCCTTAGCAACTCTCTTAATCCAAGTAATAATCTCATCTGGTACATGGTAATCTAAACTAACCCACTTACCTTCATATGCTAAAGACCTTTCATCCTTAATTACTTTCTCTAGTACAGCACCACAAGTCATAGAGTTAGGTCTAGCAAAGGATTCATTTACAAACCGTTCATAGCTACCAATATCCATATCTGTTTCAAAACCATCTTCTAAAACAAACGTCTCCCCATGTTCTAGTGGATTCATAGTACCAGCATCCACATTTAGATATGGATCTGCTTTTATGATGGTAACTTTAAAACCGTAGGACTTTAGGATGAAAGCTACTGAGGCAGCGGAGATACCCTTCCCTATACCAGAAATAACTCCTCCCGAGACAAATATATATTTAGACATGTATATGTGATATTAGGTTATTGAATACTGTATATTCTGAAAAAAGAAATGTCAAATAGTACTAATATATCCTTTTCTTACTTAAACTATTCCATTCCTCTACTAATTTAACAGTTTCTTCACTATCTATTCTCTTAATTTCTAATCCCTTGTTATTACCCTTCTCATCATCAAAACCCATATTAAGAGCATCTTTGTATGTATTACCGTAGTAAACTTTCTTAATC
>JAVEVH010000043.1:0-6158 GCA_034005145.1 Candidatus Dojkabacteria bacterium
CAGTTGGTTGTCTTCCTAACCTTGTAGTTAGAGTACCATTTACCTTATTAAACTTATTAATAGTTTCTATCATATGAACAGGAACACGAATAGTTCTTGCTTGATCAGCAATAGCTCTTGTAATAGCCTGTCTAATCCACCATGTAGCATATGTAGAGAACTTAAAACCCTTGTGGTAATCAAATTTCTCTACTGCTCTCATTAAACCGATATTACCCTCTTGTATTAAATCTAATAGCTCTAAACCACTCTTACTGTACTTCTTAGCGATACTTACAACCAGTCTTAAGTTCGCGGTTATTAATAGCTGTCCTGCCTCTTTATTCCCATCCTCAATTCTCTTAGCAAGAATTACTTCCTCTTCAGCAGTAAGTAAAGGAATCTTACCTATCTCGTAAAGGTATGACCTAATAGCATCTGTTGAAATACTAGATTGAATTGTTTTAAGAATCCTAATCTTTTTCTCTAAGGTTAACTGTTCTGCATCCTTAACTAAATCCTCTTCTGGTTCTAATACCTCTATATCATTCTCCTGTAGTTCTTTAAATATATCATCAAGTAAAACAATATCATCCTCCACTGTAGGAAATACCTCAAGAATATCCTCTTGAGAAAGAAAACCTTGTTCTTTACCTTTCTTAACTAAATCTTTTATATTTTTTGATTTGTTTGAAGAGTTACCCATTAATAGTGTGATATAATTTAATATATGGAAAAGCCGATAAAGAAAAACAATTTAAATGAAAAAAAACAATTTTATATTGAAACTATTGCTAAGTTTTGTGATAAATGTGGACTTCCTTATTCTGAAAGTGATTTAGAAATAATTCAAGATACAAATATATCGAGTATTATACACTTCTCTTGCTCTAATTGTAAATCTAATCATATAGCAACATATATTAAACCGATAGGAATTAGTAATAGGATGCCTATTAATACAGACTTAGAGATAGAGGAGATAGGGAAATTTGCTACTAAAAAGGAAACTTCTGTTGAGGAGATATTAGAAGTATATCTATATCTTAAGAGTAAGGAAAAGGTTGTTATATAGAGGTTATCTCTGCCAAGAGATAAAGAAATTCTTATCGGAGGATAATTCAAATCTACCATTTATACTACTTTCTATCCTCGTTAAACCTTCACTACTTTCTATATTCCAATCTGTAGGATAGTTTATAGATATATTATATGCATCTTTTTTACTTCCTGGTTGTTTGTATATATCTATATCCATTTCATAGTGTGTATCTGTTTTAAGGAGAGAGAAATTAGTAGAGTTACTATCTTTTACCATCCTATATTTAATCTCTAAGAGTTTTGTCTCCTTAGTTGGTGTATTAAACCAACCTCCTATTATTTTATATCCGTTCTCATCATATATATCATATTCATTATTATCAAAACCCTTTATACCAGTTACAGTAGCATTGTAAGGGATATATATCCTTAAGTAGTTTGTATATTCACCCTCTGGATATACATCTTTAGTAGAATCATTTTGTATGCCTATTTGGTATTTATACTCTATTGCACTCTCATCCTTTATATCTATATCTAAGGTATGGTTCTTTTTAATATATAGATTAGCCTTGTTTAAACCCCAGTTCCAATCAATATTAATTGGAGCAGAATTAAACTTTAAGTCCAAATTACTATCCCATCCATTCTCATCTGCATATCCCCTTGCTGTTGAATTCTTAAAGGTAAAAGACATATGTTTCTCTTCTAAGGAAGTAGAAAAGATTTCATATATCTCTCTATACCCATCTATATTAGAAGAAAAGACCTTTTTAAGAACTACATCAAAGAGATCTGTTAAAAACACTGATTTACGACTTGAGCTAGGAGAATCACCCTGTGTATTTTCAAATATTTTACTGTAAAGATTTTCTGGAGTTACTAACTCATTCTCTCCTGGTACTTCTACACCTCCCCATTTATCTAAAAGTCTTTGTATTAACACGGTATCTACTACTATTACACCATCTAAGTCATTACCTTTCTCTAGGTCATATATAAACTGTTCAGAGGAAAGTAGTACGTTATCTAAATTAGGATCCCAGTTAACCAATGGGAATGAGTAAGGGATATCTTTAAAGGCCCTTAGTAATGATGATGGAGTCTTATATGAGTGTCCCTGTAAGTTTAATGTTGTTTGTGCACTATATATATCATCTACAAACATCTCCCTTATTTGTCCTCCCTCTATAGCTATTACAGCGTAGCTAGATATCCATCCTCCTGTACTTCTTAGTTCTCCGTTTTCCTGAAGAAGTATTAAATATCTCTTTCTTTCATTTACTCCAAGTACATCTGGTATGAATTGAGAGACTTTCTCTAATGGTTTAACAGTATTATTAATCTCTGTAATTAAATCTTTATACTCTATTACAAAATCTTTTATTACATTTGGAATCTTTCTGGTATCTACAGAAGTAATTAAATTTTGAGCTAGAGACATCTTATATATCCCCTCTCTTAAAACATATCTATTTTGATCTGTAGCCTTTAGATATTGGCTATATTCCTTGATATCTGTTGTATCTTGATCTAGTGATATTGAGGGCTCAAAGTCTTTAAGATATTCTCCTAAAGGTCTTAAACTAATTACTAAATCATTTATACCATCCCCTATATATTTGGTACCCTGTACAATCTGATCTAAATTCTTGTAGGTATCTCTGGTATTAGTAATTTTAAATATCCAGTATATCCTATTAAAGTTATTCTCGACCCTTAAGGTGTTTCTAGAGATACTATCGGTATGTTTTTGAATATCCTCAAAGTCTAAATTAGTTACAGACTCTTTTAATACTGAACCCTTACTATATATTAGGTATCCTCCAAGTGATATTCCTATTAGAGGTGCTATTAGGAAATATATTGAAAGGAATGCTAATACGCATAGAAATACTGTTTTAAAAATCTTAAAGTAATTAATAGAGTGGAAGAGTTTTTCTGGCTGACTCAATGCTTTAAATGGAGAAAGAAGAGAATGAACAAACAATCCTAATTTAGTTTTACTTACATTTGAAGTATCTGTTTGTTTTATACTACTTCTTTTCCCCTTTGTTTTATCTACTTCCCATTTTTTATCTGAACTTTCATAGTAAGCTTGTATTTGCCCAATTATACTTTCTTCTAAGGATATATTCTGTTTCCATCCAAACTGTTGTGCATTAGGAGCAGGTACATACAAATCTTGTAAGATTGTACTATTATCATCCCTTTCTATGAACTTAATAGCTCTGGATTCAACATCTAGTTCTAAGAGTTTATATGCTAATGAAAGTGTAGTGTAATCATTCTTATTACAAAGAGATATTACTTCCCCTTTAGTTTCATCGGAGAAAGTTAATTTTAAAATACCGTATATTGCATCACTCTCGTGTATTAGATTATGTATCTCAAGTCCTTCACCCTCAATTTCAATTTGAGGCTTTTTAGTAGCATCTGTAAGTAATTTATGTAATATATCATCCCTTATTTCACTTACACCCTTGCCTACTACTGTACCAAGCCTTATTATCCTAAGATTTGCTTTTGTCTTATCTACAAACTCTGCAGCATAGTTTTCTCCATATCTTTGTAATTCTAGTGGAGAGTAAGGCTTACTCTTACCATCCTGTTGATTATTTATTCTATTAGAAAGCTCTCTATTTAATCTTAGAGAGGTTATTAATGATATCTTAGCTTTATACTTGTTAGCAGCATTTAAACTAGTATTAAGATAGTCAGTCTCAGCAAGGAAATCTTTACTGTCTATCCGTGTACTCTCTTGGGTTTTCTCCCCAAGCATATAGTAGAGATAATCTATTCGAGCAATCTTTTCATAGAAAGATTTTAATCCTTTGAAGTCTATAAAGCTGACCTTACCTGTCTTTTTTAACTGAGTGAAATACTGTTTAGAACTATTGGTATATTTATCTATTATTACAACATGACTACCCTGTTCAAGGAGGGTTTTAGCTAAAAGGTAGGAGATGTAGTTACCTCCATGTACTATTATGGATACAGGTGTTTGTCCTTTAATTTTACTCAAATCTTGATTACTCATCACTTGCCTCTGTTTCAAAACTTACAGGTGTAGGGAACATATACCCTTTAATATTAAGAGTATATCCCTCTCTTACAATAATGGGGACTTCTAGATCCTCATAACCGTTACTCTTTAGCTTAATCTTATACTCTTTATTTACTAATTCAATATTAGTAGCAGGAGTATTTTTTAAGAATTCATCATCAATATAGATCCTGCTATCAGGAGCATTAGAGGTTACTGTAATCTTACCTTTTCCACTATCTCCTGTATTATCCTGTGTATAGTAGATTACTACCCCATGTAGGTTATCTCCTGGCCCTATTTCAACATTAATTCTAGAGGTACTATTTTTAGTTAATTGAATATTAAAGATATGTGGTTTGTAAAATCCCTCTATATTTGAAGTCCTCGCAAGCTCAATTTCATATTCACCTGATACTAAGCTTTGGATATTAGCAGGGGTTTCTCCATACTCTTTTCCATTTATTTTAACAGTAGATTTACCATTAGGAGTAGTAATTTCTAGGGAGGTATTCTGGTAAAAACTCTTTATTAAAGGCAATTTCTTTATTATTCCATCTAAAGGTACGAAGAAGAAAAAAAGAGAGAGCGCAAAGACAAGGAATATTATTATTAAGGCAGATTTCCATTTATTCATATACCTTAATTATATTCAAGGATAGGGGCTTTGTCTATAAAGCTAATATGAGTATTTTGATTCGGGAGAAGCCTCTTTAACTTTTTCCTTCCTATTTGCCTTGTAATTTATAAATACAATAAATGCGATTACAGCAGATATTCCAAATATTAAGGCAAAATATCTTAAAGCTCCCGTAGAAAGTATAGCTAATGAGCCTACAAGTAAGGAGATGGAGGCCTCTATTAATAGAATCTGTCTACTAGAGAGATTTAGTTTTAATAGCTTATGATGTAAGTGAGAGGTATCATTTATTCTCATTAGGTCTAAGAGATTTTTAGGTTTATACGTTATATATCTATACACTATTACATACATAGCATCTATTAGAGGTATAGCTAAAAGCATTATTGTAGTTGAGAATTTAACTCCACTTACTAATGCTAATACACTAATTAAAAACCCATATATTGATTTCCCACTAGAACCAGACATAATTTTAGGAGAGGGGAATGCGAAGTAAAGAAGAGAGATTAGAGTACCTGCTATTAATATACTTATTGAAGAGGAAAAAAGTGAGAAAGTTCTTACCCCGATTACAAAAAGAAGCATAAATATTATTAATGAGTATGATTCTACTAATCCAGGAGATCCGCCTACCCATTTTACAGAATTAATACAAAGTAGTATCCAAAGAATTAATAGTAAGTCACCAGGAAATACAAATGAAAGTGGAATACTAAGTATTTGAGTACTCCATGTAAGTGCTGTTAGATTAAGGAAATCATCAGTAAAAAAACTAATATTTCCTAAATCTATAATGGAGATTGCTATTATACTTGCAGCTAGTAATTGATACCCTATCTGAATTTTAGAAGAGAGATTAAAAATATCATCTAATACAGATCCTACTACTAGAATTAAAGTAGCTAATATTATTGGTACTGTAAATCCATCTAATCTAAACAGTAGGAGCATACCTATTAATACAGGTATTGCTACTGCTAGTCCTCCTAGTGCAGGTGTTTCTACCTCATGTATAGCCTTCTCTGGATTATCAAATTCTCTATCTCTTCTTCTTATCTTCGGTTTATATATTGCTCCCCATTTAGTAGCTAGTTGCCCTATTATTGGTATAACTATAAAGGCAAATATTAACCCGAAAAGAAACAAAGGCCAGTAATTTAGATACTTACTGTAGTCATCTCCTACATTAGGGTTATATATTTTCAAAATATCTTCTAATATTTTAGAGGGTATAGATATATCCATATTAAAAAAGATAAAATAAATTCAAAAATGTTAAGCATAGAGATAAGTTTACTAAAAGCATTACGACTAAGAGTGCTTTAGATAGGTATCTTTCTCTATGGTAATAGGTATTAGATAGAGATATAGAAATAAGAAGTATTACCAAAGTAAGAATAGGAAATAAATAGATATACTCATCAGGTACTAACCTATTAGCAGGCATAA
>JAVEVH010000044.1:0-5992 GCA_034005145.1 Candidatus Dojkabacteria bacterium
TAGATTGGATTACTAGAATACCTTGGGGATATATTACTCAGGATAATTTAAATATCCAAAATGCTAAACAGATTATGGATAGGAGTCACTACGGTATGGATACTGTAAAAAATCTCATACTAGACTATCTTTCTGTTATGCAACTTAGAAAGTTAAGAGGATATAGAGAGGATGTTCCTGCTCAAGCAGATGGTGTAGCTAAATCTCCTGTTTTACTTTTTGTAGGATTACAGGGTGTAGGTAAAACCTCTATAGCAAAATCTATTGCTGATTCAATGGGTAGGAAATTCGCAAGAGTTTCATTAGGAGCAATTGGAGATGTTAGAACATTAAGAGGAGTACCAAGGCATGAGATGGATTCAGAACCAGGGCAAATCATTAAGGCTTTAGTAAGAACAGGTAGTATGAATCCAGTTATCCTTATCGATGAGATAGAGAAAGCTAGTGGTAATAAGGGGTTATTAAATGATGTAATGGCAGCACTATTAGAGATCTTAGATCCAGAACAGAATTCTACTTTCGTAGATCACTATATTGATCACCCAATAGATTTATCCAATGTATTTTTTATATGTACAGCTAATAACCTTGGTGGTCTTTCTGCTGCCTTACTAGATAGGTTGGAGGTTATACGTTTTACTAGTTACTCAGATGAAGAGAAAAAAGTAATAGCTAATTCATATATATTACCTCGTGTTCTTTCTAGTATGGGATTAACTACCGAGCATATACAGATTGCTGATGAGGTATGGCCTCTTCTAATTCGTCCTGTTGGTTTTGATGCAGGTATTCGTCAGTTAGAGAGAAATATTGCAACACTAGCAAGGAGTGTAGCTAGAGAGATAGTGGAGGGTAAGCCTATGCCTGTTGTTGTTACTCCTGAGAATTTGAAAAAGTATGTATTACCTGACCAAGGACCTTTGAGTTAAACTCCCTTAAATGGATTAGATAGTTGTAATGCTTTCATAGCTCTAGCCATCTCTGGATTTTGTATATCATGATTTAAATCCTTCTCCTTTGTTTTATACTTAAACTGTGAGTATCCTGTTGTATTAAGAACAGGTATATATTTACCCTCTTTAGGTATATCTTTAATATCTGATTTCTTTGTTAAGAAGTACTTCCTTATTCTATTTTTAATACTGTTTGGGTTGTTGTTCATTATCATCTCCTACTAAACCTTGTGGAGTTATATGACTCCTCCCTTTATTTAATTCATCTCTTTCTTTCTTAATTATTCCTGGTACAGTATTCTCATCTATTACTTCTGAGAATGATTTTTGATATTCATACTTTTGTGGATTAAGAGCCTGTTCCTGTTCTTTTAACATCCTTTCTAATTCTTTCTGATACCTATCTCTTTCTTCTTGTATTGTTTGTATATCCTCTTTTCTTCTTCCTACTGCTCTTTCAATGATTTCTTCATTTCTACCATTTGCTGTAGTTATTGGTTTTTGGGTAGCTGGTGGATCAAAGATAGCGGAGAGTTCTTGTATACTCCTAGAATCTTCTCCTCCCTCTACCTGTTTTCTTCTTTCTAACTCTCTTGGATCAGATGTAATTAATTCGTTTTCTGCGACACTCGAGAGTACCTGTATACCTACATGGTTTGCTCCTGCAAAGAAGAGCCCTTGTCCTTTATCACAGTTAAGTAAGAAGTTTCTTTCTCCATCAGAGAGATTAAAGACCTGTTGTAATTTTTCTAATGCGGACGGGGACTGTTTCATTAGTATTTGTATAGAGGAGTTAGAGATAATGGCACGACCCATATCGTTGTTCATAAAGTCAGCTACATCTTGGGTAATTGTGGTAAGTCCTAAGTAATATTTTCTTGCTCTTTTAGCAATAGAGTACATAAATCTAGCAGAGTCTTCTCTTTGCATCATATACCATGCTTCATCAACAAGGAGTAATCTTCTCTTTTTCTTTTTACGAACAATAGTCCATATGAAGTCTAGCATTAGATACATAGATAGGGGTTTTAATTCCTCTTGTAAGTCTCTTACACTAAATACAGTGAATGGATTCGTTACTTCAAAGTTAGTAGCCTCATTAAATACTCCAGCACCACTCCCTATTATATATTTCTCCATTCTTCTAGCTAAATCATGGGCATCATCTTCTGCCATACCCTTAAGTACCTTATACAAATCTTCTAGTAGAGGAGGTGTATTCTTTTGTGTAGATGGATCAAATGTAATACCTTTCTCTCTATATGTGAGTATTAATGCTCTGTCTAAGATAGAGGTTTCAATACTAGTTAATCCATCAAACATTACTTTAAAGAAACCTTGTAATGAGAGTAGTTTAATTCTTAATTCATCTTCATCATCATCTGATACACCTGAGAGTTCAAAGGGGTTCATCTTGTTCCCTTTATCTTGTGAGAAAGATATGTAAGAACCCTCTACCGCCTTAGAGAGATCTTCATACTCTCTTTCAGGGTCTATGATTATTACATCTGTTCCTAACATTAGGCTTCTAATGGCTTCTAGTTTTACTAAGTAACTCTTACCAGCACCGGATTTAGCAAATACTACGGCATTTGCGTTCTCTAATTCAAATCTATCAAAGATTACTAAACTCTTGTTATGCATATTTATCCCATACATAATTCCATGGTCCATTGTTAACTCTGAAGTTACGAATGGGAATGTAGTAGCAAGGGATGTAGTATCCATATTCCTTGTTATGTACAGTTTGTCTAAACCTACTGGTTGAGTACTAATGAATCCTGGTTCCTGTTGTAGTGTAGCTGGTTTAGCAGTTACATTAATTGCAGCTAAGGAAGATATTACATTCCTACTATATTTCTCTAGTAAGTCTTTAGTAGGAGCATATATAGTTATGTACATTGTAAAATGGAAGAATTTCTCTGTACCCTCCGCTATTGAGTCTTGTAACTGTTGTGCATCTGAAAGAGCTACTTTTACGGAAGGATCTACAACTTTCCTTTCTTCCATCTGACCGTATATTGTAGCTTCCATCTCTCCAATCTTCTTTTTAAGTTTTTCTAAAATAGCTTTAGAGTCAACAGGGTAGTAAAAAGTACTAATACGAAGGGAGTGTTCGAAGTTGATAATGGGGGAGAGCCAATTAGCACCTACAAATCTAGGATATCCACTTACAAAGAATGTCCTAAAGTAGTAGTTACCCATTTGTAGTGTATTAAAATCTACTTCTAAATCTATTGGTGCTATTACATCTTGAGTTGTTAATCCTCCATATTTACCAACTACGGGCTCATCATTTATAGCGGGTAGGGGTTTTCTAGAAGGTATTAAATTATCAAGAATATTAAATATGGGATTCTTTTTCTTTTTATCTTCCTTTGGCTCATTGTATCTCTCTTTACCTTTATCTTTCTTAATATCAGTATCTCTTTCGCTCTTAATTTTCTCTATATCTTTTTTAAGTTCTTCCTGAAAAGAAGAGTACTTATCTTTGTAGATAGGGTCTCCTCTTTTCTCTAACATTTCCATTGTTTTTGATGTATATTTCTTCTCTTCCATATTACTTTGGTACCTCTTCTTCAGGGTTATATATTGTATAGAATTCAGTTATTAATTCCTTGGTTGTAAGCTGATGTCCAAAGAGACCCATTCTTCCTAACTGTTTTAATACATGGTCTCTTTTTGGTATTAAGAATATTTTAGCTTTCTCTATCAATTGTTCCTGTTTCATTTGCATATGCTGTTCCATCTCTTCTCTACTTTTTTTAGATTGTATTATCTTACTCATTGGTACTTCACCTGCAGGATTGAAAGGTATTACTATGAAGAAGTTCTTGTCTAATACATCATTTTGTACAATGAGATTTTGTATAAATTCAGTATATATCTGTAACTGTTTTTTAAGTCCTTCTGACATAGAGTCTTTCTCTTGCTCTTTAAGGTAATCTACATAGTTAGAGATATCTACTCTTCTAGTTCTTATTAATATCTGTATATGGAAATTAAGTGAGTTAAGTAATCCAGCAAAGGCATATACCTTACCATCTTGCTCATACTCTGCCAAAAGGTCAAAGTTAATTGCAGAGGTTTGTATTACTAACGCTACACTACCACTCTTAGTAATTACTAAATCATCTATTATATCTCTTACTTCAAGATGTTCCTGTGTAGATTCAATTGTTCTTGCTCTTGCTTTAGAATCCATTATGTTAATGTAATCTTTAAAGGTAATTTACTTGTATCCTTACTTCTTACAAACCTGATATTTGGCATTTTAGATGGTAATCCTTCAAACTCAATATGGTATACACCTTCCGGAAACTCTTTATTTGTTAAGAAGTAACCATTAGCTCCTGTTTTATTCGCATACAAAATCTTACCATTAATATCCTTAAGGTATGTATTTATACCTGTTAAGGGTTGGCTTTCTTTCGTAGCTAACCATATATTAATATTTCCTGGTAGCTTATCTACACTTTTAATGGGGAATTGATATCTAGAGATATTATCATCGGTAATTGTAATTACATTATCTGAATTATCTAAAAACCTTGGTTGATCTAGTAGAGCATCTTCCTGTTTAGGTATATCCTTTTGTGAATTATCTAATATTGCCTTTGCATTTCTTTCATCTAAGATATCATCACCAGGAGTCTCTTGAAATATTTCTACTTTCTTTACAGGTATCTTTGCCCCTCCTATTACTTTCACCTCTTCTTCTGCTTGTGCTACTGTAGGTTTAGCTCTTTGATCCTTTAGAGCTTTGTTTAACCATACCCTTTGTGTAGGCTTATTTATTGCTGAGAAGTAGTTAACTATGAATTTGTCTGCAGGCTGATCATTAATTGGAACTAGTGCAAAGAAGGCTCCTAATCCTGAAAATATTGCAAATATTGGTATACCAATAACTCCGGGTATCTGTCCTTTCGTAGTGTAGTAGAGGAATATTCCTCCTATACTTACACCAATAGCGAGGTAGGTAAACTCTCTAAGAGTAAACTTAGTAAAGAGTTTAAACTCTACATCCAATACATTTTGTGGTATAGCGTGTTGTCTCATTTATAGATAGTTTAGCAGAATTAATGGCAATAGTGGAGAGAATATACTTTTATGAGCCATTTAGATGGATTAATTGTGCATCCTTGATTAATGATTTAGGTAGTGAGTTATAGTCTATTACTGTGATAAAGGTTTGTTGTCTGTCTAAGAGTTTTTTTTCAAATATTTTCTCTGTATTTAATATATCTAATTCAGATGCTATATCATCTAGAAGTAGTATTGGATATTTAGAAGTTTTTTCAAATACAATCTCTTGAGTCTGAAATATCAGTTTACCAATGGCTAATCTTTTTTCACCTCTTGAACCAAATTTTCTAATATCCTTATCTCTAAATATATCCCAATCATCTCTATGTGGTCCTACATTCGTATATCCAGTAGCTATATCTCTCTTTTTACTATTTTCTAAATCCTGTTCTATACACTCTCTTAGATATTGGATATTACTTAGTTTTCTTCTATCGAACTGTACTCCCGTTTTATACTGTACTTCATATTCATTTTTAGAGAGTTCTTTTGTAAGTGATATCCTATTTTGTAATATATATGCAGATGTAAGAGAGAAGTGTTCACTCCAGAAGTTTAATTGGGGGTCATTAATAGCTATGATGCCTTTTTCATAGAAGAGTTTAGAGAGTTTCTTAAGGTATGCATTTCTTTGTCTAAGAATCTTTTTAAAATCTTTGAGTAAGGTCTCATATTCATAATCATATTTTAGAATAGTGGAATCTAAGAAATTTCTTCTTTCAGAGGGAGATATCATTAGTAATTCTATTTTCTCAGGATTAAAGATATTGGAGGATCTTTTTTCGAAGAATGTAGAAGGTTTTACATTCTTACTCTCTATCTTAAATATCCTTTTACTAATATCTTTAAAGTATGCATATGATTTACCTTCCTCTATACTCTCTATTCTTGTATGTGCATTCCCATTTTGGTCTACATTGATATATTCATTTGTAGATGCCCATGGAGAGGTT
>JAVEVH010000045.1:0-5812 GCA_034005145.1 Candidatus Dojkabacteria bacterium
CGAAGCAGAAAAAGAGATAGAGGAGAACAAGCATAGATCTGAAGAGAGATTGAGAGTTCTCAGAAAAGAAACAGATGAGCATGAGGAGTTACTCTTAGAAAGGGAGAAGAAATTAAATGAGAGAACTAAGATGCTAGATAAGAAGAGTGAAGAGGTAGAGATTGCATCAGAGGCAGTTAAGAAGATGCAGAGAGGTTTAGAAAAGAACAGGGCTTTACTTAAGGAAGAGTTAGAGAGAATCTCAGGGCTTACCCAAGAGGAAGCAAGGGAGAAATTAATGAGCCAAGTAGATGAGGATATCAAAAACTACGAAGCTAAAAAGATTAGACAAGCAGAAAAGCATGCTGAAGAGATTGCGGAAGAGAAAGCCAAGGAGATATTGGTTGAATCTATGCAAAGGATTGCAACTGACTATGTAGGTGAAACAACTACTTCTACAATTAAGATAGATGATGATAAGGTTAAGGGTAGAGTAATTGGTAAAGAGGGTAGAAATATTAGAGCATTTGAGAAGTTAACAGGTGTAGATGTCATTGTAGACGAATCACCAAATACAATTGCTCTTTCTTCTTTTGATCCACTAAGAAGAGAGATTGCTTCTGTGGCATTAAGCAAATTAATAGGGGATGGGAGAATACATCCTAGCTCAATAGAGGAATCTATTAGAAAAGCTAAGAATGAAATTTCAATTGAGATTAAAAAGAATGGTCAAGTACTTGCTGAAGAGGCAGGGTGGCCTGGTATTGATATCGGTCTATTAAAACTTCTAGGTAAGATGAAGTATAGATCTAGCTACGGTCAATCTTTAATGTCTCATACGATTGAAATGATGAGACTTGGTGAAGTTCTTGCTGCAGAGGTTGGTGCAGATGTAGATTTGGTTAAGAGGGCATGTTTACTACATGATATAGGTAAGGTACTAACTCATAAGATTGATAGTCCTCATCACCATATCTCTGGTCAAGTTGCTAGAAAGTATGGATTAGATGAGAAGTTGGTAAATGCAATAGAGGCACACCACTTAGATATAGAGCCACAGTCTGTAGAAGCAGTATTAGTATATATTGCAGATGCAATATCAGGAGCAAGGCCTGGTGCTAGAAAGGATAGCTACGAGCAGTATATTCAAAGGATAGAGGCATTGGAAAATGTAGCTAAAGAGTTAGGTGGAGATAAGATTGAAGAGGTATTCGCTATTAAAGCTGGAAGAGAATTAAGAATCATTGTAAAGCCTGCTTTAATCTCAGATGATGAGATGACAGTGCTTGCTAAAGACTTAGCAGCTACTATTGAAAAGACTCAAAACTATCCTGGTAATGTAGAAGTTACATTAATTAGGGAGACAAGAGCAGTAGAAATCGCTAGATAACTGATATCTTCTAGTAAGATATACTACAGGACTCTAGGGCTTTTGAAAGAGGAGGGAAAGAGTAAATTCTTCTCCCTCCTCTTCTTTTATATTAACTGTTCAAATTTTAGTAATACTTCTTACTACTTTCTCTGGATATTTTGTAATTGAAAAATATTGTATAAAGGTTGTTAAAAGGAGCTTTCTATCAAATACCTTGAGATATCAATACTTTATTTAAAAAGATATGAATAATAGAGGTAAGTATGTATAAAGAAAGTTATACATTTTTCATTAAAAACTATTTTAATAAAAGACTTTTTAATAGGTATCTTTAAAAGTCCTATAACAAAAACGTTCTTGACGAAGTCTTTAATATACAATATTTTATTGATGTGATACTACAAATCATGTGATATCAGGATTTGTGGCATCCCTATCTCTAAGAAAGGAGGTTTTACAAAATGTTAAAAAAAGATTTAGTAGACAGAGTTGCAAAGTCCGCAGGACTTACAAAGAAGCAATCAGCTGATGCTGTAGACGGAGTATTTGAGGCTATTACTCATGCTCTTAAGGCAGGAGATCCTGTTCTTTTAACTGGTTTCGGTAAATTCGAAGTTAGAGAAAGAGCAGCAAGAGTTGGAATCAATCCAAAGACTCTTGAAAAGATCAACTTGCCAGCTACCAAAGTTCCTGCTTTCAAAGCTGGAAAAGCACTTAAGGTTGCTGTTAAGTAAGATATTTCTGCCGGCATTTCTCTCGAGATGAGAGAAGAGAGGGTCCGAGTCCTGACTCGGACTTTTCTTTTTAATAATATTCTTGCAATTTAAAGTTGATAGCTAAGCTTTAAGTTGCTAGTATATATAAATATATTACTTGCACTATCTGCCAAAAAAGTGAGGAAACTATTTATTCCAAGTAAAGAGAACAGTTATAAGCCTATTCTTTTAAGAAAGGTAGCCTTAGTTACCTATACCATCATTCTGGCCTTTGTGAATACCTTTGGGGGCTTCCTAGGCATACCTCAGGCTATGGCTAGTAGTATTACTCCAAGTAATATCATAATGTTAACAAACCAAGAGAGAGCAGCTGTTGGTTTAAATACCCTAAATACTAATGCTAAGTTATCTGCAGCAGCTACTGCTAAAGCAAATAATATGTTTGAGGAGCAGTATTGGGATCATTACGGTCCTAATGGAGAAACCCCTTGGATGTTTATCACTCAAGCAGGATATACATATGTCTATGCAGGAGAGAACTTAGCAAAAGGATTTAGAACAGCAGAGGGTGTACATGAAGCATGGATGGCTAGCCCTACACATAAAGAAAACATTATGAGTGGAAAGTATAAAGAGATTGGAGTAGCTGTAGTAGAAGGTACTCTTTTAGGAAAGGAAACAATCCTTGTAGTCCAAATGTTTGGTAATCCTACTACTCAAACTTTCTCTCCAACATCTACTGTAAAATCAGATACTGATACAGTTACAAAACCAACAGTTCCAATTGTAAAGGAAAGCGGAGAAATTAAATCTATTAGTATAACTAACCCTAAAATGGGTGAAGTTATAGATGATGCCAATATAGATATTAAGGGTGAGACGGTTAATGTTTCAGGAGAGTATACTGTTGAAATATTAAACAGTGATACCTTAGTAGGAGAAACAGAAAGTAGCTCATCTGTATGGGAATTTGATAAGGTATCTGATTGGGAAGAAGGAGAACAGAACATACAAGCACAAATTAAAGGAGAAAATATTAAATCTGATGTAGTTAAATTTACAATAGACTCTACACCTCCAGAAATAGAACAATCTACTATAACTGTAAAAAGAGATACTGAACTATTCGAACTACAATTCTCTTACTCTCCGGATACTACAGAATTAAAATTTGTTACTGGAGATAAGACATTTGATTTAGAACTTACCCAAGAAAATATTGCTACACTAAGTATACCTAAAGAAGATATAGGGGATAGATCTGTACTAATGGCAACAGACCAAGTAGGAAATATATCTGAAATAGATATCTCGGAATATTTCTTAGAAGGTGAAGAAGACTCTACTGATTTTGGTACAAACTTAGTACTCTGGCTTAGGAATGTAATAGGTACTACCGATGGTATTAGTTTGATTATAGTGGGATTCATCTTTATATTACTTAGTATAGAGATATACGTATATTGGAGAAAAGGAAGATTAGGAAAAAGTGCTGGAGAGCTATTCACAGTAGGTGCATGGTGGTTGATAATATTAGTTGGTGCATTTAAAGGTTTCGGGGGTCTTGTGTAATTTAATACTGCCTAAAATTGAAAAAGAGATTAGATTTTAAAAATGAGATATTTTACTTACTCCTTATTGTACTTAGTACAGTATACTTTGCATACTCTACACATTCACCAAATAATATATATCTACTCAGTGGAATATTAGGTAACTTATTAATCCTAACCTGGTTTGTTAGAGCATTTGCTCTCTACTCTGGTAGAAAGATATCTCAATACAGTGAAGTAATACAAAGGATTTCTCTAAAGGAAAGATTCTTTACTAATGTAGCACTACCTCTTCTTTTTTATACCTCACTACTCGCATATATATATTTTAATACACTGTTTTTAATGGACTTGGTATTGATAGGGATATCTATGATATTACTATTCATTTTGTTCCTGAATATTAAAAGCTCTTTTAACAAAATATACAGTATAGAGAGTCAAACAAGAGCGATATTTGATTTTATGTGTATAGCTACATTCTTCTTCTTAAGTAGTGTAGTAATTAGACTAGGAGTAGTAATATGGTACTCTCTCCCTATAATCTTCATCTTCTCTTTTATCCTCTTCTGGTCGGATATTAAAATACATAGAAAAGAGGGTATGTCTGCTTTCGTAATGAGTTTAATATCCTCTGCATTTGTAACCTTAACCTCAGGGTTTTTAATTAGTACAAACATCTTTATGTTACCTGCAATTAGTACATTAGCGTTCTACCTAATACTCTCTCTTTGGAATATTAGATTTGCAGGTAAGTTAAAATTAGTTGAATATTTACTACCTTTCATTTATTCTGTTTTAGCATTAATATTAATTCTTAACATATGAAAAAAGACATTGTATTAAAAGTAGGGGGTTCAATACTGTATGACCATCTATTAAATATTAACTTCGAGCTATTTAAAAGACTCAAAAAATGGTACTGGGATAACAAGGAGTCTTACAATCATATTGTATTGGTAACAGGAGGAGGAGGTCTTTCAAGAAATATTGAGGGTAAGGTATCTGAAAATATTAAAGATGTTAACAGTATCCATGGTATTGCTATGTCTATTACACAAACCAATGCCACTATACTAGCTGCATATCTAGAAGACAAAGATATATATGTTCCTAAAACATTAGGAGATGCGTATGAGTATTTAAATTACAATCCTAAAGGTAATATGGTAAGTGGAGGATTAAAAGTAGGATGGAGTACAGATATGGATGCTGCTGTATTTGCAGATACAATACATACGGAAAGAGTATATAAGATATCTAATGTAGACTTTATATATGATAAGGATCCAAAGGAATTTTTTGATGCTACCCCTATTAGAGATATGTCTTGGGCAGAATATTTTCAAATGTTTGAAATAGTACCTGAACAAGATTTAGTACCTAATGCACATATTCCTGTAGATGCAAAATGTTCAATATTTTGTGATAAGAAGAGAATATCTTTTCATGTAACAGGTGGTAAATTACTCTATGAAATAGAGGATATTAGCAAATTACTAAACGAAGGAACATTTATTCACAGCTGAAAGATTACTCAATAGAGATAATCTTACAGGAGGTTTTACCAGCAGGGGTTTCAATAGTTACTTTACTACCTTTCTTCTTCTCTAAAAGGGAACTCCCTATTGGTGATTTATATGATATTTTTGCTTCTAAAGGATTAGCCTCATTTTCACCTACAATATTGAAAGTTTTAAGATTACCACCCTCACACTCTATTGTTACTTTACAACCCAACTCTACTTTACTACTTTTTCTTTTAATAACGATCTCAGCATTCTCTATAGTCTGCTTAATCTCTAGGATCTTCTCTTCATTATTTTGGAAATCTTCTACAGCCATTGTATATCCATCATTCTCTCTTAAATCACCCTGACTCCTCATCTGATTAAGAGTTTCCTGTAACTTATTCCTTAAAATCCCTTCTCTCCTTTTAAGCTCTTTTTCTAATTTCTTAAGTCCTTCTTTTGTAAGAAGTACTTTTGAGTTATTTTCTCCCATTTGACTAATATATAACTTAGTACCGAGGAATATTATATTTATTTAATACAATTGTCAATGAGTCAAATTATATTTTAGAAATTACCCTTTTATGATAGAATACTTGGGATATGCCGCTATCGTCTAACGGTTAGGACACATGATTCTCAATCATGTAATCGGGGTTCGATTCCCCGTAGCGGTACCAT
>JAVEVH010000006.1:0-13627 GCA_034005145.1 Candidatus Dojkabacteria bacterium
CTTAAATTAATCATAGAATCAAATTCTACTCTCTCATCCATACCTAAATCTGGATATATATTTATACCCCATAGATTCTCTTGTTTAGAACCTAGTTTTAATAGATATGCTTCTTGATCTGAATGTAGTTCTGCATCTATGACTAGAATATTCTTTTCTACATCTACTACCCCTTTTACAAGATTACCAAACATCTTAGAAGACATCTCTTTTAGTACCTGAATACTAATTTTGTTCTCTACTACTTGCATATCCTATTATATCAAGAATGGCTCCTTTTATCTCGAATCTTCTGTTTCATTCTCATTTTACATAGGGTCCAGACGTGTATGTCCCGCCATTTTTATATTCCCGAAATAGAAAGTTGGGGGAATATCTAATACCGCTACTCTAACAGGAGAAACAGATAAAAAGAATGTTCACCGAATATTTCTAACAAAAGGACAAAATAATAAATTAGTACAAAATATAAGCTAGTTTACAGATTCCGAACATATATATTCCCCCAAATAGATACTTCTTAATCTATTAATTATTAAGAACAGACTCTACGTTCTCCTTTGATAGACACCTTCTTGTAGCTGTTTGATCCGTATCATAGAAAGTATATGTAGGCGAACAAGTATTACCAGATTCATAATAAACAATATCGTAATACACCCACACCTGTTTACCACTAGAAGTCTGCATTACATCAGGATTACCAAACTTATCTATTAAATCCTCCTTATAACGACTATCAGCATCACCCCAATCATCCCACTCACTAAAACTAATCTCCCCCTTGGGCGCATCATCTTCAACAACACCTTCTTCTTCCTTTTTAGCACCCTCTTGTACGGCCACTTCCTTTGAAACTCTGTCATCAGACATATTGGTAATATACTCCTTTACCTCTTCACTTGTCATTGGCTTGTAATCCTTGTTAACACTCTTTATCCACTCCTCTACCTCAGTTTTCTCTAACTCTGCTACTGTTACTTCTCCAGGATATTTAGTATTTTTGATCACCTGGAAAGGAGGATGATATTCAAAATTTTTAAGATCTATCCCTATTACTTTACCCTCCTGAGCACTTGCTCTAAACTCCTCTAGTCCTATATTAACAGCTTCAAACTTACCAAATGCATTACCTAAATTTCTAGGGATATCGGTTATTGATAATACTGTAGCGATAGGTTCAGTTACAGTTCTTACATCTTTTACAAAAGATGACACTTTATTTTTATCTCCCAAAGCTATTTGAGCCCCATCCTCAGTTACTTCCAATGCTAAATCTACACCTGTAACAACTACCGTTACCTGTGCCAAAGTACCAGAAGCAGCAATCCCAGCTGCACCACCAGTAGCTACAACACCACCTACATAAACAGCAACTTTACATGTATCTTTAACCACTATTGCCTGATTTTCTAATTTTTCAAAAGCATCTCCTGCCTCTCCCCATGCTTCCCTAGTTGCCATATCTTGGGATTGGTTTAGTATTAATTGGGCTTTTTTAACATCTACTCCAAAATGTTGAGCTAAAGTTCTTACTGTTCTACCTGCTGGAGCACTCTCTATTACTGCTTGAACTTCCTTCGTATCGTATGCATATGCCTTATTAACAATGTTGGATGATATAGTTTCTTCAGCCAACTTACTTGCGTTCTCTTCTAGATTTAATACCTTAGCTTCTAAATCTTCCCATTCTTGAATTATTGATTCAACCTCTGTATTCCAATCATCATAGCTTTCATAATCTTTTGCATTAACTAAAACATTATCTGTTTTATATCTTAATGCTAAATACTCTTTAGATATTGATAATGTATCCTCATATACAATCTGTTCTGTTTTATCATTACCCCTTATTAAAAAAAATCCTACCAAAGAGATAGGGATAATAGCTAATAAGAGCAGAAAAATATTTTTTCTAGACATAGTACTGTTAAAAAGATTAAATATGGATATTTTAATACAAAAGTAGAAATATATACATAGTAATAATCGTGTAAAGATTAATATCTAAACAGGAAAGATATGAGGAGGTTGGGGAATTTTTCTACCTCCTTCATTTTCATTATACTCCAGACATATATATTTAAATATGATAATATTTTTAATAACTTTATATTAACCATAATGAAGAAATTTTTACTTACCTTACTTAGTATAATATTCATACTATTAATACTAGTAGGAGGTGTATTAGCATACTTTGGTTTTATACCAGCACTCTCTAATACCTTTGTTAAACAAGTAGATTTAGGTATAGAGAATGATCCTCAATTAAATATAGATTTAAAGAATAAAATAGGTTTACAATTTAATATCCCTGAAGATGAATTACCAACAGATAAAGAGGTTGTATATGAAGGAAGTATAGAGATAGATGAATCCTTAACATCTGAACAGATTACATCTGTACTCAATACTGTTAAATCTGAACTTGCATATATGCCATTTTCAAATGTTCAAATTAGAATTAATGAGGATGGTACAACTGAAGCTTCTTTTAATTTGAATATAGAAACAACTGTAAATGAGGCTAAGAAGTTAGGTTATACTGATGAACAGATAGAAGAAGGAAAGAAATATTTAGGAGTATTGGGAGATTCAGTATATATGTATGCGAAGCTATCATTTGATATTTCTAATGATGAATTAATGGTAACTCCGTATGCATTCAGAATACAAAACTTTAATGTACCAACTGCTATTACAAAAATGGTTGCAGATGTAGGAAGTAATGCAATTGAAGATAGGTTATCTCAGGTTCCAAATCTAAGTATAGAATCACTTAAACAGGTAGGAGATAGGCTTAACTTTAAAGGTACTATACCTGGGAGTGTGAGTACTGTGGATTAATAAAGGGATAGTCTAAAAAGTTACTAAGTAGGATATATTGGTTATATAGGTTCACCACTTACTCCACTATATCTATATATTGAGGGCTTACCACTTCTAATCCATATTGTAGAGTTTTTAAAGTTTTCTCCTTCTACATCTTCTATATTCATACGTGTAAGTAACCTATTCTCTAACTCATAAGCTAATTCTTCTTTATTACTATCAGAGATATCCCTCTCTATATCAAATTCTAAAGCAAGAGGAGCATCAGAGCCCTCTACAAGTACTATCTCTGAGTTAGGTACTACCCCATTAAAAGTAAGAAGTAGTTCTTGAGAATTAACATATATAGATATTTTAGAATCAGTATACTCTTTTAAAACCCTCTCTAATTTATCATCTCCCTCAGAAACAATCTTCCCCCTCTTATCAAATAGGTTATATACTGTTCCCTTCCACTCTACAATCTCTATTACATTAGGAGATATGTTACTCTCTTTTGGTATTTGAACAATCTCTTTAGCTAATCTAGATCTCTGTTCTTCTGAGGGATTAAAATCTTTCTGCTGGGAATCTGGATATATATCTGAACCAATGGGATATGATATCCTAAGTATTTTCTCTTTCCTATTTCCATCATCACTAATTCTGGGAGCTCTAATTTCTCTCTTTTGCTTATCTGGTATTTGTAATACCTCTAATGTTTTATCTAATACCTTATCTATATATTCATTATATTTCTCTAATGAATATCCTTTAGAAATTTTAGAGATTTCTACCAATGGTGTCATAGTAAAAATATAGAAATTAATAATATAAGTATAACAAGGATTGTTATAGAATTGAATGTTTAAAAAATACACACATAGTAATTTTTACAAATCAGTAATCTGTACCTCTCTAAAAAATGTTATCATTAATTACTATGCCAAAAACTATGGACTCTAGAGAGTGGTATTCAAAAACTAAAAGACCATCATGGGCACCACCATCTTGGTTATTTGGACCTGTATGGTCAGTACTGTATATATTGATAATGGTATCTTTTGGATATGTATTTATTAAAGGATATCAAGGAGATATTACTTTCATAATATTACTCCCATTTATACTCAATATTCTTTTTAATATACTCTTCTCACCAATACAGTGGGGATTAAGGAATAACCTACTGGCTAGTATAGATATATATCTCCTCTTTATTACAATAATCTGGATAATGATAGTAATATTCCCATACTATCAATGGGTTACATATATACAAATACCATATCTAATATGGGTTACCTTTGCTGGTATATTACAAACAGTAATTACCATAATGAATTGGAATAGGAAGATATCTTAAGATACAAGTTCAAATTAACGAATACCGCTCTTTCTCTCTCTCTCAGCTATTCTTCTCATTGCTTCTCTATGCATCATCTTTATCTGATATATCTGACTGTGAGGATACCAGAATAGAAAATCACAGAAATCTTTAGTAAATTCTAAATCCTCTATACTAGTCTCTCCAAACTCTATGCCTAATCCCTTTAAATCTTCTTTTCTATCTTCAGAGAGATATACCCCTAATGAATTTTTTATTCTATTCATATCTTCCCAGAAGTCTTCTCCTGCATATTTATAACTCTCCCAGAAATCTCGCTTTAAAAGGTTATAACGAGAAATAGAATCAGGGATAAAAATATTTCCAAAATTTTTATACACTTTTAAATCTTCTTCTGCATTTTTTGCACTCTCAATAAATCCAATGAAGCCAGTAAATACTCCATCTATTTTCTTTTGAACCTCACTACGACAATCTATAGCACTTATTTTATCAGGTATAAACCAATTATTTTGCTTTATATTACCAAGGATCTCTGAAAGATCTGTGGGGGCTAAAAATGGGTGCTCTATCTCCGGTGTAATTTCACTTTCTATCATTTTATATTGTTTAAATTTTATTAAACTGATTATATCATTTTTTTATAGGACACTCTATTTCAATTCTTGATATAATTTTGGTATGAGAAAAGCCACACTTGTATTCTTAATAAACAAAGATACCAACAGTATATGCCTTGGTATGAAGAAAAGAGGTTTTGGAGCATTAAGATGGAATGGGTTTGGAGGTAAGGTAAATAAGGGTGAAGATATAGAGGATGCTGCGATAAGGGAGATATATGAAGAGACCACAGATAGTAATCAAAATGAAGGAGTAATAATAGATAGGAAAGATTTAGAAAGGGTTGCTATCTTAAACTTTACTTTCCCTCATCAACAGGATTGGAATCAACAGGTACATGTTTTCTTTGTTGAGAAATGGAATGGTAATATAAATGAGAGTGAAGAAATGAAACCAGAATGGTTTGATATAGATGAAATACCATATAGTGATATGTGGTCTGATGATAAATATTGGTTACCTAGAGTATTAAAGGGAGAAAGAATGACTGCAGACTTCTCTTTCAATGAAAATGATGAAATGATTAGTAATGAGATTAGGGATTTTCCCTTAAAATAGGATTAGAAACAAAATGTTTTTCTACTATTTTCTTATCAGCTTCATTTCTCCACAATACAAATGAGAACCTATCATTGTACAAGTATTCTCTATTTCCATTTCTTTATTATAAACTGTAACAGTATCTCCCTCTATCATATATGATTCATATATTATTATTCTTAAGTTCTTTCTATTTTCAATTACTTCATTTTCTAAACTGTATGCCCCCAATTGATACATATATACTTTCCCATCTTTAAAAAGTAACCCTATTTTAGAGATAGAGTCTGAAGAGTATCCAATATATGAGAGTGTATACTCCTCTTCCCACATACCCTCTACTGTTTCTTTTGATAGTTTAGGTGGTGCATATTTTCTAACTTCCTTAAGATCAAGAGTATTAGTATTATAATTATATTGATTCTTATATTTACCTCTAATATATTTCCATCCCTCTCTTTCACCTATTGAAGATACTGTATATGATTCAACCTTATTCCACTCATTCTTTTTTAATTCAAACTCAATTAATTCATCTCCTTTTATCTTATAAAAGTATTGTGAAGTTACATAGAATATTCCCTCTTCTGTATCTATCACTCCCTTCTCAAGCATTCCATTTTTATATAGTTTATAACCATTATTAACTTTCTGTTTTAGGAGAGTTTCTATAGACATGTTTTTTTCTAAGCCCTCTTTATAGAAGAGACCATCTAATCCCCCAATACGATTTTGAGGAATAAATATGAGTAGAAGGAGAAGAGAAGTTAAGAAGAACAATAGTATAGAAGATACAATTATCAAGCTTCTTTTTTTAGAATATATATTCTTAAGAAACTCTCTCATTTATTTACTCCTTATTCTAAGATTTTTGTTTACAACAAGAACAGAACCCTTCTTACTAGAGATATCTCTATCAGTACCTGGTGTAAATTCATACTGTGAATCTAAAACCTCAAGTAAATACTCTCCTCCAGGTACTACAAATCTATACTTACCATTCTCATTTGTAATCCTTTCTGCAGATATCCTATCAAATTCTGTTTCTCTTAAACCTATTCTTACACCCTCTTTTGGATAATTGGCTATATCGTAGACTATTCCAAATTTCCCTCTTCTTCTATTGATTAATATTAATGTTACTACTAAGAATATTGTATAGAGTAGAAGTATAACTAAGTTAAATGTACTCTGGTTCCCAATATAGGAAATTAATGCGAATGTTAATCCAAATATTAGTAAGAGCCTTTGTAAGTATATTAAAAGGGATGAAACCTTATTCTCAAATACAACCTTAGAATACTCTACGCTATTTCTATCTATTGGATCTACAGGTATAGAGAAATCTGCAGCACTCTCTGTATCATATATAAATCTTTCCCCTCTATATATATTTTCATATATTCCATCTGTCTCACCTGTTATTAATTTTGATGGGTATCCATAATTTTTAGCACTAACATCAATTCTATATTTACCTTTCTTTAAGTCTAAATAGAATACACCATATACATCTGTAACCTCTGTTTTTACTAAAGTATTACTTTCATCATATATTCTTAGTATCGCCCTATTTAGAGGTTCTTTAGTAACTGAATCATATACTAAACCGTACTCACTATCCTTTCTTTTTACACCTAGAAATAGGAAGAGAGAGTTAAATGGTTGTAAAAGATATGATAAAGGTAGATATGAACTAAATGCAGTACCTGTTAAATACGTAACGATAAGGGTACTTGCAGTTACAACAGATACTCTTGATGTCTTTTCTGGAGATGTAACAATAGATTTAAATATCTCACCTACCTTATCAAAGAATTTCTTTATTGTTTCAAAAAGAGAATCTCCCTTTGTCTCATTATCTTCCTCGTTAATAGGAGGAACAATATTATTATCATCATCCTCTTGCTCCTCATCTTCAATACTCTCTTCATCATCTAACTCCTCTTCCTCTGGAGTATCTACAGGAGGATAATAAACAACAGGTGGTTGAGCTGGGTCACCAGTATTTGTTGCAGAAAGTACATTTGACCAATCACTATATGTACAATCAGTTTGTGCTATTACTCTGAAATAGTAAGCTGTATCTAATGTTACATTAGAGAGGGTATAGGTTGTAGCACTTGATGATAAGTCTACTGACCCTAATGGGAAGGTAGATGGAGATAGAGCGTATTGTAATATATATTTTGTTACACCTGTATTATCAGAAACATGAGTGAAATCTACTTTTATTCTCCTATTTGTTAAAGGTTGTACTTGAGTAATGGTCGGAGAATCATCATTTATTCTAATATCACACTGATTTTCTTCCTGACTAGCATATGTAATATATGAGACTTTAATTAAATCAATTATTGGCGAAGAACCACTATTTAAAGTTATCCTTAACTTAAGTTTATAATCTGGCGTAGGGAATTCGACTCTCTCTCCCTGTGTTATTGGATACCAAGTAATACCTGAATCATTAGATACTTCATATGTTACTAAATCGTTTAGTGTATATGAACTACCCTCGGAAACTGTACCTAAAACCTGTTCTAAATCAATATAGTTAATAGCAAGAACACCATCAGGAGGTATAGGTAACATTTCTATTGTATTAATACTTTCAAAAGATCTAGTTAAAGAAATCTTCTGTATTCCCTGTCCTTGAGAAACAGTATACATGGTGTTCCTGTCAGTGATTACAAGATTTCCAGGATTATTAGAGATTACATTATTTAGAGAACCAATTTTATAACTATATAGAGTATCATCCAAATAGTCATCGTAGGTAAAGTTATACTCTAATGCTCTTAGATATCCATTTCTTGTTAAATACCATATCTCATCTCCGACAGGATAATCTCCCTCAACAAAGATAAGGTTAGCAATTGATTGTGAATTTGGGTATATTCCATTAGTACCAAAGATTTTGATATACGTATCATCTTGAATATTTTGAGTATTTTTTGAATCTATTCTTACCATACCATGATCTCCACCCAACCAGTAGTAATGGTTAGGGTCTTTTATTATCGAGAAGACGTTAGTCATCTGATCATAGTATTTACATGTATCATTTGCTTTATTCTCTGGATCCCCTCCATCATTACAAACAAAAATACCACTTACATATGAACTCATAATAAAGGTATTTAACTCTTGGTCAAAGTAACCAGCAACTATATCATTCTCTGTTTGATATCCCTCTTCCTCTCCCATATAGAAGAGGTTGTCTTCTATACCCCAGGTAACATATGTATCATCAGAAACATCCATTACTGTCCCTTTGGTATCTATCCAAATCATAAATTTCTCATCCGATGAAAGAGCTAAACCAAATAGTGCTGTTTTCTCGTTTCTAGTATCAACATCTATAAGTTTAAATCCTTCGTAATCAGTAAATCCTACCTTTGTTCCATAATCTACATAGGTATCATCACTAATATTTTCAGGAGTATTATTTATATCATATATTATCGTGCTTTTTGCCCATTGATACTCTAAGGAAAGATATCTCCTTCCGTCAATTTCAACCTCTTTAATATTCTCAACTCTATTCTCATTTAAAATCGGATACCTTGTATACTCTTGTGTATCAACATTGTAATAAATAAAGGATCTATCATTTAATACTACCCATAAATTACCATCTATAGCTTCAAAGGTTAGAGCAAATGAAGCTCCAAACTCAAATCCAAAGTCACTATTGTTTGTAAATAGCTCAGTAATCTGTTCAAAATCTATTTTCTGTCTTAATCTTAGGATATCATTACCCCAGACTCCATCAGAAAAGAGTAAGTCATGATATGTATGATCTACAAAACTCTCTTCCTTTATTAAAACGGCTGTATCTGGAATTGGGTTTATTTCATATACTGTGAATATCTCCGAATGATTTGAATCATTATCTTCGGTACTATTGCCTGATTCATCTTCTGCTCTAATTTCTAATCTATAATCACTTGGTACTAAATCTTCCAAAACAAAGTAGAACTCTTCCATCGGAGAATCATATAATGATTCTTCACCAAGGGGAGTAATTCCAAGCCAACCAGTACTCTCTTCCATAACCCATTCTTCCTCTACCAAAGATCCTTTCTCAAGCTTATACTCTATCGATGCTATATCACTTGTTGTATCTGAATCATCATCTCTTACATATCCTCTTACTCCTGGATTTGTATCTACTGTCTCCTGGGGAATAATTGAATGAGCAAATATTTCAGGAGGAGTTGTATCAACTGCCTCTACATAGAAGTAGTAGTAAGGCATAACAGATGGAGAGGATTCCCCTGAAGATGTATACCACCATCCACCTGGAAGTACTGTGTTAAATTCGTTAGAGTCCTCAGATTGAACGTAGAGATACCATACTCCATCAGATAGAGCAGGAGCGTTAAATCTAATTACTACTTCTTGGTCTCCCCAGCTACCTACATCAGGAGTTACTACTTCTGTCCATTCTAATTGATCAATAGTTACTGTATTCTCCCAATCTGGATAATATGGTGTTGGGAAGAATAGATAGCTAAAAGATTCTACACCCGTTTCATCAGTAACTGTTACCTCAAATTCCTGGCTTGAGTCTGTAACCCATTCTGGATCTTCTAAAGGAGTAAACTCTATCTGTGGAGATCTTGTATCTGCGTTATCAAATATCAAGATATTATCTATCTCACCCTCAAATCCTTCTGCACCAAGAGATGTTGCTCCTACAGTAATATCTAAAGAAGGATTGGGCATTAGGAAGGCTATGGAATTAAACAATACACACTTATCATTATTGTTAACCTTAAGCGTCATTGTATAGTCGATATTGCTGTAGGAAAATACTACGTGATTCCACTGCCCAGGTATAAGGTATGAATTTTCATCTCCCTCACCAACAGTTTTAATTGAAGTACCTGATTTAACATGGCCTCTAATACTATAGTCTCCTAAATGATTTAAGGTTAATTTTAAGCCCCAATTAGAGTCATCATCGTTTAGAATTCTATAAGTACTATACACACTTAACCCTTCATCTGGTTTAATCCAAAAATCAACCATAAATTCATCATCTGTACCATTGAAATTCAATATACCTTCACTATCATCTACCTCAAAGTATGTGTCTCCATCAAAAACATTTGTAAAAGATCCTGTCTCAGATGATTCCGAAAGTGTTACAGAACCAGTCATACTTCCATCAAGAGAATTTCCAGAGTAATCCGTAAGTGCTAATTCATTATCAAAACTCCACCAAGCCTGTAAGGTATCTGTCGGATCATTTGTTATATCAAAAACTCCGTAAATATCAGAAGTAACATACTCTAAAGGATTACCAAAACCAAATCTTACTTCATATGTAGTAGTTGTTAATGAAGGAATAGTAGTAATATTACATGAGAACTCTTCAGACAATGAATCACATGTTCCATCATCACAAGTACAGTTGCTCCAGTTATCATTCTCACCTTGTCCCTCTATATACTTTCTATATTGAATTGTAGACATATTCTCTACAGAAGTTGCTAATCCTTCTAAAGTATAGCTATCTCCACTTACTAAAGCAGCATTGGAATCTAACTCTATAGAGTTTGAACCTACAGGAGGCTCTTCGATTCCCGTCAAGTCTGTTATCTTAATCTCATCTAAATACAGTCTATTTCCATACCCACCAGTTGGGGGCTCTCCATTTATCATTAACACCCCTGTACTCTCCTTTAGTACACCTCCTCCTGAATAACTCTCTTCACCTACATTCACATCGTTAAGATATGCAATTAATTTACCTTCTACAGCATCCCATTCACACCCTATCTTATTCCATGTATCAGGAAGGAGTAGATCAGGATCTGAGCCTACCCCAGTCTGGAGATGTATATCTGTTTCATTATCAAACCATAGTGCACAATATATCCCTCCTTCACCATTGTTTCCTATTTGCCATGCAGTATCTCCTGTAGAAGTATATTTACTTACTATTCTCCTATCTCCCATAGGAGCAAAACTATAACCATATACTAAAGTTTCTACCTTAAAGTGAGAGTCCACAGTATCAAAACTTAAGTCACCTTGAGTATCTGAATAACTTATACCCCTATCTCTTAATTCATCAGCATAAAAATCTACTGATTTCCCAGAATCGTAATATATATTATCTGATTGAGAAATATAACCTGTATCACCAACTAATGTAGCGTCTAAGCCACTTACAATCTCATCCTCCCAATCAGTATCATTATCAAAACTCCATATATATGTCGGTACATCTGTATTATCTATATACAAACTATCCTTGTACTCTGTTAAATCTAATGTTGTTACCGTTACATAGTAAAGATATACTCCCTCATCTGGTAAACTTGAGGTTGAACAGCTAAAGTCCCATGTATTAGTATCTACCTCCTCATATGTACATGACTGATTATATGTATCTCCATCTGACAAAACTATTGTATCTGGATCTGATTCTGTGAGTACCGTTCCTGTTACATTGTCTGTACCTGGTGTAGTTACTGTTAACACTCCTCTAGTTGTATTTGTGAAAGATATTCCATTCTCTACAGGAGGCTCTTCTACTACTCCTGTTAAATCCGTTATCTTAACCTCATCTATTAAAATCTTGTTAGCACCCCATCCTGTAAATGGGTATCCATTAATCATTAGAGGACCAGAATCTGACTTTAGGCTACCAGTACCATTATATACATCACTCGTTACCTCAACCCCATTAATATATATTGTTAAGGTTGAGTCAGGAGTACTCCATTCACACCCTATCTTATTCCATGTGTTTGTTGGCATAGGATCATTTGTTCCCAAGTGTAAAGATGACCCATCGTCAAACCAAAGAGCACAGTATACACCTCCCGCACCATTAGTTGCCATAAACCACATATTGTTTTCATCCTGGGTACTTCGAGTTACAACATTTTTATCCCCAGAGGTTAAATCTGAGCCATAAATTAAGGCCTCCACCATAAAGTGAGAATCTAATTGATCAAAGGTAAAAAGTCCAGTTGAATCGTCATATCTTAAGGCCTGGTCTGCATCAAAATATGTTAAATCTACAGAGCTACCAGTATCATAGAAAGTATTATTTGATTGTACTGTATTATTTGTATCAACAATTACTGTATCCAAATCAGTTACAATCTCATCCTCCCAATCAGTCCCATTATCAAAACTCCATATATATGTCGGTACATCTGTATTATCTATATACAAACTATCCTTGTACTCTGTTAAATCTAATGTTGTTACCGTTACATAGTAAAGATATACTCCCTCATCTGGTAAACTTGAGGTTGAACAGCTAAAGTCCCATGTATTAGTATCTACCTCCTCATATGTACATGACTGGTTATATGTATCTCCATCTGACAAAACTATTGTATCTGGATCTGATTCTGTAATTACTGTCCCTGTTACATTGTCTGTACCTGGCGTAGTTACTGTTAACACTCCTCTAGTTGTATTTGTAAAAGATATTCCATTCTCTACTGGAGGATCTTCCACTACACCTGTTAAGTTTGTTATCTTAACCTCATCTATAAGTAGCTTATTACAATATGCTCCAGAGTCATTCTCTCCATTAATTATTAAATTGCCTGTTGACTCTTTTAAGACTCCTCCTCCTGTATAATCTGCCTCTCCTACATTAACCCCGTTTACATATGCTATCAACTTATTATCTACAGCATTCCACTCACACCCTATTCTATTCCAGACATTTGGTAATACCAAATTAGGCTCAACATCTATTCCTGTTTGTAAATGTAAATCTGTTTCATTATCAAACCATAGCGCACAATATACCCCTCCAGAACCATTGGTTCCTAATTGCCAAGTCATATCTCCAGTATCCGTATATTTACTTACTACTCTTCGGTCTCCCTGAGGAGCAATACTCTCTCCATATATTAATGCCTCTACCAAAAAGTGAGAATCACTCGTATCAAAACTCATAAGACCGGTTGTATCTTCAAAACGTATCGCCTGATCCACCCCATCTGTTGTCATATCAACTGAAAGACCGGTATCGTAATAGGTATTTGAAGATTGTACTATATCTTGGAAACCATAGTTATCATCCTCTAAAATCGATCCTAAACCCTGTACAATTTCATTCTCCCAATCAGTCCCATTATCAAAACTCCATATATATGTCGGTACATCTGTATTATCTATATACAAACTATCCTTGTACTCTGTTAAATCTAATGTTGTTACCGTTACATAGTAAAGATATACTCCCTCATCTGGTAAACTTGAGGTTGAACAGCTAAAGTCCCATGTATTAGTATCTACCTCCTCATATGTACATGACTG